>JBGVOA010000001.1:0-7098 GCA_045126095.1 Christensenellales bacterium
TATTTGCCGTCCAACTCCCGATACTGGATGGCCTCGGCGATATGCTCCATGCCGATGATTTCCGCCCCCGCCAGGTCGGCAATGGTGCGGGCCACCTTGATCACGCGCCCATAGGCCCGCATGGACATGCCCATGCGCTCCACAGCCACATGCAGCACACCCTCGGCCTCCGGGGTCATCGTGCAATAGCGGCGGGACAGGCGGGAATCCAGCTGGGCATTGCAGTGGATGCCGTCATTCTTATAGCGCGCCTGCTGAAGCTCACGGGCCCTGCGGACGCGCTCGCCCACCACCCGGGAGGACTCCGCTGCGCCGCCTGAATTGATCTCCCGCACCGGCACCGCGTCCACCTCAATCTGGATGTCGATGCGATCCAGCAGCGGGCCGGATACGCGGTCGAGATACCGGCGGATCTCATTCCGGGAGCAGCGGCATTTCTTCTGCTTGCTGCCGAAGAAGCCGCAGGGACAGGGATTCATGCTGGCCACAAGCATGAAGCTGGACTGGTACTGCGCCTGATTCTGCACGCGGGTGACGCTGACCACGCCATCCTCCAGCGGCTGACGCAGGGCCTCCAGGGCGTTACGGCTGAACTCCGGCAGCTCGTCCAGGAAGAGCACGCCGTTGTGGGCCATGCTGACCTCGCCCGGACGCGCGTTGCTGCCGCCGCCGATGAGGCTGGCGACGGAGGCGCTGTGATGCGGCGCGCAGAAGGGCCGGGCGGCCATCAGGCCATCGCCCGGGCGGAGCTTTCCGGCAATGGAGTGGATGCGGGTGGTTTCCAGCGCCTCGGAGAATGTCAGCGGCGGCAGGATGCCCGGCAGGCTCCTGGCCAGCATGGTCTTGCCGGAGCCGGGTACGCCGATCATGAGCATGTTGTGTCCGCCGGCTGCAGCTACCTCCAGCGCGCGCCGGGCCGCCGTCTGGCCCTGCACCTGCGCCAGATCCATCATGCACGCCACGCTCTGCACGATGTCCTGATAATCCCGCTGCGCCTGAGCCGGGATGTTCTCTTTGCCCTTGAGGTGCTGCACCACCTGGCGCAGGCACCTGGCCGGATAGACCCGGATGCCCTGGATGCAGGCCACCTCCTCGGCATTTCCCTCCGGGAGGATCACGTCGCAGATGCCCTGCTCGCTGGCGGAAATGACCATCGGCAGCGCGCCGCGCACCGGCTGCAGGCTGCCATCCAGGGAGAGCTCGCCCAGCAGCAGCGTCTTCGTCATGTCCATGGGGCCGATCTGATTTGCCGCCAGCAGGATCGCCACGGCGATGGGCAGGTCGAAGGCCGGGCCCTCCTTGCGCACGTCCGCCGGAGCCAGATTCACCGTCAGGCGCGAAATGGGCATAGCGAAGCCGCTGTTGACGATGGCGGCGCTCACGCGGTCGCGGCTCTCCTTGACGGAGGCGTCCGGCAGGCCGATGATATCCAGCTGCGGCAGACCGCCCGCTGCATACACCTCCACCTGCACCGCAAATCCGCTCACGCCGCTCAGTCCGTAGCTCAGGGTTCGCGCCAGCATCGGCATCGCCCTCCATTCGTTCGTATTTGCTTCTATTATATCACGTCCGCCGGGGAAAAATCAACCAAAAAGCCGCAGCCGATCAGAAAGACCAGCTGCGGCTTTGGTTTACCAGACGTTCGGGACAAGCGGAACGGCCTCCATGAGGCGGGCCAGCCATCCGTCCGTCCAGGGGTAGCTGCGGATCATATCCATCCACCATTCCGGCGACAGCACGCCGCTGGCATACGGGAAAAGGAAGATGAACAGCGCCAGGGCCAGCGCCAGATACACCACCGACAGCACCACGCCCGCCTCGCGGTAATGGTGGATGAGGCGATCCAGCGCCATCACCGCGCCCAGGATGAGGAAGGGCACGGAGGCGAAGTAGTGGTAGATGTAGGTTCCGCGGGGCACCAGCACCCAGGGCAGCAGCTGCGCTGCCAGACCGATGAGCACGAAGGCCGGAGCCACATCCCAGGTGCGGGCGGAAATCTGCCATACATGGCCGGAGCCCGGCACACGGTAGCGGTGATTGCGCAGCCAGCGGATCGCCAGGTACACGACGCCCGCCAGTCCGCCGTACCACACCAGCGGATTGCCGAAGCAGTAAATGGCATAGCGCCAGCCAACAGGCGTGAAGGAGGGCGATGCGTAGTACATGGGCTTCTGCATGGTGAACCACTCGTACCAGGGCGAGTAGTAGGGATGATCCATGCCCAGGCCCGGGGTACCATGGTAGTTGAGGATGTTGATCTGCGTCTGCCACACCAGCTCCAGCCAGCCCTTGAGGCCCTGCACTTCGCGGGCCTGGTAATGCACCACATAGGAGCCCAGGTAGATGGCCACGGGCACCGCTACGAAGAACAGTAAGCACCACAGGCACAGCCGGACGACGCGTCCCCAGGCAGGCAGATCGCGGGAACGGAGCAGCTCGCGCTCCTCGTCGGTGAGCTCCTGATCCGTGCGCAGCCTCCTGGCGGACGCCATGCCCACACTCAGGGCCCGCAGGCACGCCCAGAAGTACAGCACCGCCAGGCCCACGCCTGCGTAGATGCCGATCCACTTGCTGGCCACGCCGCAGCCCATGAAAAAGCCGCTCAGCGCCAGATCCGGCAGGAGCTTCTTCATCGGGGTGACAACAATATCTCGCTGGATGAAGCGCAGCATGAAGAAGTAGCTCAGGATAATGAAGAGCACCGGGTAGCTGTCGATGGTGGCGATGCGCGTCTGGGTGAAATGCATGCAGTCCACCGCCATGAGCAGCATTGCGGCAAAGCCCATGGTGCTGCGGCGGGTCAGCTGCTTGGCCAGCGCATACATCGCAGGCAGCATCAGCACGCCGCACAACGCACCGGCAAAGCGCCAGCCAAAGGGCGTCATGCCGAAAAGCCGGATGAACCAGCTCATGATCACCTTGCCCAGCGGCGGATGCGTCCATTCATATGCATCCTGGCCGGTGGCATGCTCAAAGCCGGTGCGGGCGTGGTAGATCTCGTCAAAATAGGTGGAGTTCCACCAGCCGGGCTCGCCGTCCAGGGTGTCCTGCTCGTCCAGCAGGGCCGCGGCAGAGGGGGCATCCGGCGGCATGAGCAGCCCGATAGCGTCCGCCATGCCCGTTTCGCGGGGCAGCGGGATCGCTTCTGCGTCCAGCAGGGCCGCGCCCTGGGCTTCATCGGCGTACATGGCGCTCAGGCCCTGGGCCGCCGTCAGCTCCAGCAGGTTCGTGTCTCCGGACGCAGAAAGCACCGCATCCTGCGCCTCCATGCGCTTCGCCTCCGCCTCCATGATCTGCATGCGTAGCTCCTGGGAGGTCCAGCTCTCGCCCTGGGGCTCGTATACGCTCACAACCTTCGCGCCAATGGCCTCGCCCGCTGCGTTGCGGAAGATCACCTCGTTGAAGATCAGCGGTTCCTGGGCCTGGTAGCTGATGGGCTGGTAGGTTTCATCGTAACGGTACTGCCGCTGGGCGGTGATACGCACGTAGCGACCGTAGAGGTGCACCACGCCGTTGGAATCCGACGCGCCGTAGAACTCCCGTTTCGTGCCCTTCATGTAATAGGGCGTGAGGTACTTCCAGCGGAAGCACTCGCCCTCGGCCATCTGCGCCCAGTGGAGCCGCCCGGGCTCCCAGGTCACGCCGTCGTCGGAGGTTTCGATGGTGAAATCGCGGTAGCTCACCTGACAGTTGTACAGGAAGGTGAAATCGTCGTGCTGCGCACCCAGGTCAAACACCACCTGGGAGTTCTCGTCCGCCATCACATAAGCACTTTGAGGGGCCTTGGTCGCACCGAGGGTGGTGAAGGTGACCACGGCATAGATTGCCGTCACCACGCCGATAGCCACCGCATCGCGCCAGCTCCAGCGGGTAGCGTGGGTATCGCGGTAGTTCAACGGCGTGCAGGGCTCCTCGGGCACTGTTTCAACTGGCAGGACGGGCTTCGGATCGCCCATCAGGCCGCGCACGGGCGCTTCCTCCGCACACAGCCGCTGGCACAGCCAGGCGGACCAGCAAGCCAGCGCTACGTTGATCACGCCGAGCGCGCAGGCCAGGCTGTGGGTGTCGGGCATGAGATGCCCGCTGCCCGCGCCCAGGCGGATGGAGTTGTCCAGGATGATGCCCTCGTTGATGAACATCGTCACGGAGAGGCCGGTCAGCAGCCACACCAGACGGCGGTCGCGCTGCAGCACGCAGGCCATCCCCAACAGGAACAGCGCCGGGAACAGGTAGCGCTCGTGCATCTTCACGCCGAAGACGTACAGGAGGATGAACAGCACCGCGCCGCACAGGGGCAGCATGCGCATCTTTCCTCCGCGGACGAAGATGGGCAGCACCACCGCAAAGGCCAGCGCCATCGCCACCGTGCCCAGGCTCATCCAGGTGGTATCGAATACCAGCATGAAGGCGAAGGCCAGCGTGAAGAGCAGCATCAGCGCAGGCTCCACAAGGCCCAGGCAGACGCGCTGCTGCACGTTCCCCTTCAGGCGCATGCGCAGCAGCAGGGCCATGGCAGCCGAAGCCGCCAGCAGCAGCACGCCGGAGACGATCAGCGCGGTGGGCGATATCACACCGGCCCAGGTGTCCTCGATGCCGGGGATGTATTCGCGAATGAACTTGTCCACCGTCTGGTGGAGGGTCCCCTCGGGGACGCTCATGCCGTCGCGCAGCTCGTACACATACCAGGGGTTGCCGGTGGACAGCATCAGGCCGTCGCCGCCCATGATTCCCAGCGCCAGCGCCGCCACGCCCAGCACCAGCACGATGCATAGGGCGGGCTCCAGCAAAGTCAGCCTGCGATCCCGGCGGCGGATAAAGGTCACGGCGCACCAGGCGGCGCTGAGCACCATGAGGATGGCCGTCACCGTCTGGCTGGCCGGGTACAGGATGGAATTCCAGTTTCCGCCGAAGAGGTAGTACAGGTTGGCGGTGTTGACGGTCGCATAGGGATAGGAGGACAGGGTCTTGCCGTAGAGCTCAAAGAGCCACGCGAGTCCACCCTGGCCGAGGGCTGCAGGCAGAATGACGACAACCGCTGTGGCGAGGCTCAGCACCAGGCCAAGGCCCATCTGCCGCCAGGTTTTGGGGAAGCTCAGCTTGCCGGCGGCATTGCGGGAGGGCTTGTCGCGCAGGAGCACCATGATGATTGCCGCCAGGCCCAGGAAGCCCAGCATCAGCGCCTGGGGCTTCACCAGCACCGCCGCCACATACACCGGCAGCACCGCCGCCCAGTTGCCGCGGATGGCCAGGTACGCCACCAGCATCAGCATCAGGCACAGCACGCTGTCCACCTGGCACCAGGCCGCGCCGTTGATGACGATGGCGGGGTTGAAGGCCAGCAGCATTGCCGCCATAACGGATGTGCGGCGCTCCAGCTTTTCCTGTCGGGCAATATGGTAGACCAGAACCGCCGCCGCCAGGTCGCAGAGGATGGGCACCAGCTTGTGCAGGAGGGATATCATCACCACATCGCCGTGCACGGACTGGGCCAGGGCCTCGCTGCCGTTGAAGAACTGGTGGACAAGGCCGTAGGGGGAATCAACCTCCAGCAGGTGCTCCACCAGCCAGTCGTTAAAGCCCAGCACATAGAGGTAACCCGGCGGATAGTCGCAGAAGCCCGCCGCGGTATAGAAGCCGCCGGGGCCTGCCGCCAGGAAGGTATCGCCCCATGAGACGAAGCAGCCCACGTCCACCTCATAGCCCACCACATTCAGCGCAAGGAACAGGCGCAGCACCGCAGCCGCAACGAGCATCGCCGGGAGCAGCTTCTCCGCGCCAGGCGCCACGCCCCTGAGGGTCACAGGCGCTTCCTCCTGCAGGGGGCTTTCGGCCTTCACGGCTGTCAGCCAGCGGCAGGCGATGAAGGCGCCCAGCGCATACACGCCGGAGATCACCAGGAGCCAGGGCCAGAAGGGCTTTTCCGCCTCCGTGATCTGCTCCGGCTCGCCGGAGAGCGCAATGGGCGCAGGCTCGCTGTACCACTTTTCCAGGCGGACTCCCGCAGGAACGTCCGCCGCCTTCTCCAGGCGGAGGTCGTCAAAGGCGGCGCGGCCCTGGGTGAGGTAATCGTCGCCGTAGCCGCCCACGCGGGCGAAGATGGTCACGCTGGTCTGCTCCGGGCCGGTGCGGCCGTACAGCTCCACCAGCTCCCAGTCGCCAGTGCCGTTGTAGACGCTCTGGCTGTACACATGCAGCCCCTCAATGGAGAGGTTCGCGCCGCGCCCACTGTCCGGCACGTCCAGCGCCTTCACATAGCCGGAGAGGCGGTAGAGCGTATCCGGCTCCACGGGGACGTTCTGGGCAAAGCGCGCATCGTTCACGGACAAGTTGTCCACCACGGCGGCCATGCCGGTACGGCCCTCCGTCAGCATGCTGTACGAGGTCACCGTGCCGTCGTTGTACCAGGCCTGGGTGTACCAGCCGGAGGGCAGACCATCGCCATCCAGCAGTTCAAAGCTGCCGTTGAGGAGGAGATTGCCGTCCTCCGCCGCTGCGGGCAGGAGGAACAGCATCGCCACCAGAAGCAGCAGGATGCGTCTTACCAAACGCAAATTCGATCACTCCGATCCATCAGTTCCGCGCCGCCTGAAAGGCATTGGGGATATATAGGATGCCCTGGGCGCTGATTTCCACAACATCAAAACGAACGGGACGCGTCAACCATTCCCGCTGCACGAGAAAATCCAGGGCTGCGTGGGTCATCCGGCGCTGCTTGGCGGGGGTGACGGCCATCACGCCCGCGCCCCTCGCGCTGGCAGGACGTGCCTTCACCTCCACAAAGACGATGAAGTCCCCGTCCTGCATCACCAGGTCGATCTCCCCGTCCTGGGCGCGATAACGCCGCGCCAGCACGTTCATGCCCCGGTTAACGAGATAATCCTCGGCCTGCTTCTCGCCCGTCAGGCCCGTTTCATGCCGCCTCATCATACAAAGTTACGGATGAAGCTGCGCCGGTGGGCTTCACAGGGGCCGAGCTCCTTCAGCGCGGCGATGTGCTCCGGCGTGCCGTAGCCCTTGTTGCGGGCAAAGCCGTAGCCGGGATAGCGCTTGTCCAGCTCGATCAGCTGCCGGTCACGGGTGACCTTCGCCACGATGGAG
>JBGVOA010000002.1:0-6152 GCA_045126095.1 Christensenellales bacterium
GCATGTGCTTGGCCAGCTCGAGACAGCCGCGGAACTCCTCCTCCAGCTGCTCGGGACGCAGCACCAGATGGCCCTCGGAGATGGTGAACTGGCGCACGCGGATCAGGCCGTGCATTTCGCCCGAGTCCTCGTTGCGGAACAGCGTGGAGGTCTCACCCAGACGCATGGGCAGGTCACGGTAGGAGCGGGCACGGTTCAGGTACACCTGATACTGGAAGGGGCAGGTCATGGGACGCAGAGCAAAGCATTCTTTCGTCTCGTCGTTAGGATCGCCCATGACGAACATGCCGTCCAGGTAGTGATCCTAGTGACCGGAGATCTTGTACAGGTCGGACTTGGCGAACAGAGGCGTCTTCGTCAGCAGGTAGCCGTGCTTCTGCTCCTCGTCCTCCACCCAGCGCTGCAGGGTCTGGATGACGCGAGCACCCTTGGGCAGCAGTACCGGCAGGCCCTGGCCGATGGCGTCCACGGTGGTGAAGTACTCCAGCTCGCGGCCAAGCTTGTTGTGGTCGCGCTTGCGGGCTTCCTCCTGCTGCTGGATATAGGCCTCCAGCTGATCCTTGGAGGCAAAGGCCGTGCCGCGGATGCGGGTGAGCATCTTGTTGTTCTTGTCGTTCTTCCAGTACGCGCCGGAGATGGCGGTCAGCTTGAAGGCCTTCAGGGCCTTGGTGTAGCACAGGTGCGGGCCGACGCACATGTCGATGTAATCGCCCTGCTGGAAGAAGGTCAGCGTCACGTCCTCCGCCAGGTCAGCGATGTGCTCGACCTTGTAGGTTTCGCCGCGCTCCTGCATCAGCTTGATGGCCTCGTCGCGGGACAGGGCAAAGGGCTTGATGGGCAGGTTCTTCTTGACGATCGCCTGCATTTCCTTTTCGATCGCGGGCAGATCCTCCTCGGTGAGCTTCACATCACCCAGATCGATGTCATAGTAGAAGCCGCTTTCGGTGGCGGGGCCGTAGGCGAAATGGGCGTGGGGATAGAGATTCTGCACGGCCTGAGCCAGGATGTGCGCAGCCGTGTGGCGCAGGATATGCAGCTCCTCCTCAGGGGCGCACTCTGCGACGTGACCATCGTTGTAGATGACCTTCATGTGGGGTTCCTCCCTTCATTTTTTCGAGGAACGAAAAAACTCGCCCCTCCTGCAAAATTGCGTGAGGGACGAGCATCAAATGTCTTGATAACCCGTGGTTCCACCCTGCTTGGTTCTCTTTGCCGCTGTAACGCGCAGCCCGCGGACTGATCGGGAGGTGGTCTTCTCCATCCTTACTCCGCCGGTGCGCTTTCAGCCGGTGACGCACCTCTCTGTCAGGCTTTCCGGGATGGTTACTCTTCTCCGTCATTTCAGACGATACAGAAAGTATATCCCCTGGCGCACGGATTTGTCAAGGGCTTTGCGAAAATTATTCTTCCAGGGCAGCAGCCAGCATAGCCAGCATATCGCCAGACGCATCCTGCGTGTACTGCCAGACAGCCGCACCCTGGAGCCCCTTTTTCTGCAGCCATTTACCTTTGTAAGCGATGGACTGCGCATCCTCCGCGCTGACAAAATCGACGCCGTTGAACCAAGTCGCAGCCTGCGCCGATTCGTCATAGGCCCGGGTATAGCCATCCGCCTCCAGCTGCTTCACCTTGTCAAAGGAGATTGTGCGGTTGCCGCTGGTGGCCGCACGCTGATGCAAGCCATCACCGCCTCCTGTCACCTGCCGCCACACTCGGCCATAGGCCGGCATGCCCAGCAGAATGCGGCCAGGGTGCAGCCCACCGTCGATGAGCTTCTGCACGGCATGTGCGCCGGTTCCGCTCCTGCCTGCATCAGGGTAGAGGCCTGCATGGTGGCCCGTCATGCGGTCAAAGCCGCACAGGTCGTAGGCCATCACGACCGCCTGATCCAGCAGGCCATTCAGGCGTGCCGGGTCGATGGCGTTGAGGTGGGCATCCCCCGCGCCCAGCGCCACGGAGAGAATGTGCTCGCGACCATGCAGCTTTTCGCGCTCATCAAGGCCCGCACGCAGCTCCGTCAGCAGGCCGTACCAGCCCTCCACATCGCCCTCGCGGCTGGCGATGCCCGTGCCGGATACGCCGGGGTATTCCCAGTCCACATCCACGCCGACAAAGCCGTTTTCGTCCATGATGCGCAGGATGCTGTCCGCAAGCTTCTTCCGCCCTGTGTCCGTCTGGCATGCATCGGAGAAGCCATCTGCCCCCCACCCGCCAACGGACAACACACCGTCGATGTGCGGGTACTTTTTCAGGAACGCGGAAACCTTCTTCTGGCCGCGCCAGTGGCTCACGTCCGCCTCGCCGTCCCTGATCAGCGCAAAGCTGACGTTCAGCTGGTCGATGCGGTGCGCGTCGCTGTCGCGCAGCTTCAGGCCTGCCTCATCCATTACGTACATGACGGTACGCCCATTCCTCTGGGGACTCATCATTTCCACCTCCGCCTCCGCAGGCATGCGGCTCGTCGCCACACCCGTCACTGCACTGGCAGCCACGGTCGCGAGCGTCAGCGTCAGCATGGCTCTGCGGATTCTTCCGTGCTTCTTCCTCTCCTTTGTACGCGGCCTGCTTCCAGGCATCGCGTTCACCTCCGAAAGAAGATTGCATATCCATGATACCACAAATGCTGCGGTGTGTAACCGTCAATTTCCGCCTGTTCTGTCACAATTCGCCGCAATTCTCTTTCTTTCTCTTGACAGGACGCGCCGCACTGGGTTATCCTTGAAGCAGGACACGCGAACAGGAGGAATACGCATGATATTCATCGGCATCTGCGGCGCCAGCGGCAGCGGCAAGTCCACGCTGGCAAAGTCCCTGTCTGACGCGCTGGGCGAGCGCTGCCTCGTCCTCCAGCAGGACTGCTACTACCGCGACCACAGTCACCTCCCCTTTGAGGAGCGTGCGCAGCTGAACTACGACGAGCCCGGCATTTTCGATCACGACGCGCTGCTTGCCGACATTCAGGCACTGCTGCGCGGCGAACCCGTCACCCGCAAGGGCTACAACTACGCCGAGCACCGCCGTGACGATTCGGAGGAGCTGATTTACCCGCCGGACGTGCTGATCCTGGAGGGCATCCACTGCTTCCACGATCCCCGTCTGCTGGAATTGATGTACCTGAAGCTGTACATGAACGTGGATGCGGACATCTGCCTGCTGCGCCGCATTGAGCGCGATATCATCGAGCGCGGCCGCTCCATCGACAGCATCTCTGACCAGTACCGCCATACTGTGAGGCCCATGTTTGAGAAGCACATCCGCAACTACATCAACCTGGCGGACGTGATCGTTGCCCGCGGCGGCAAGAACGCACGCATAGTCGAGATCCTCGCGGGATACGTCTCCGATGAACTGCACAAGCGCAGCGGCAACGTATAAGCCTTCCGCCATCTGCATAAACTTTCCTTTGAACGCACACAAGGAGGAATACACCCTATGGCTTCCAAGGTTTATTTCACCCGTGAGATCTCGCCCGAAAAGGTGCTTGAACTGTACAGGCTGCTGGGCATCGAGCTGCCCGGCAAGGTGGCTGTGAAGCTGCATTCCGGCGAAAAGGGCAACCAGAATTTCCTCGGCCCGGACTTCTGGCGGCCGATGATTGAGCATGTGAACGGCACCGTTGTGGAGTGCAACACCGCCTACGCCGGCAGCCGCGACGTGACCAGCCGCCACCTGCAGACCATGCAGGAGCACGGCTGGAGCGCCCACTTCCCCGTGGACATCATGGACGGCGAAGGCCCCGACCTGCAGCTGCTCGTTCCCGGCGGCAAGGTCATCAGCAAGAATTTCGTCGGCAAAAACCTGACGAATTACGATTCCCTGCTCGTGCTGAGCCACTTCAAGGGCCACCCCATGGGCGGCTTTGGCGGCGCAATCAAGCAGCTGTCCATCGGCATCGCATCCAGCTATGGCAAGAAGCACATCCACGGCGCTGGCGACGCGAAGCTCTCCTTTGGCGGCGATCACGACGGCTTCCTGGAGGCCATGGCCGACGCTGCGTCCTCCGTTGCAAAGCGATTCGCAGGCAAAGCCGCCTACATCAACGTGATGAAGAACCTCTCCGTGGACTGCGACTGCTGCGCCGTGGCCGAGGATCCCTGCATGCGTGACGTGGGCATGCTGGCATCGCTGGACCCGCTGGCCATCGACCAGGCCTGCCTCGACCTCGTCTATGCCGCGACCGATGATCCCGGCCAGGCGCACATGCTGGAGCGCATTGAGAGCCGCAACGGCGCGCATACCCTGGAGGCCGCCGCCGCTCTGGGCTTCGGCAGCCGCGAGTATGAGCTGATCGAGTTCTGATACGCATCCCACACGAGCTGCACGCACCGTGCGGCTCTTTTTCGTGCACGCAAAAGGGAGACCGCATCGCTGCGGCCTCCCTGATTCATTTGGAATTACTGAAGCTTGACGTACTTGCTCATCATCCAGCCGTACTGGCCTTCGTACTCGATGTAGTACCAGCCATTCTGCTCCTTGATGACGTAGACGGTCTCGCCGCGCTCAATGCGCTGGTAGATGCCGTAGGAGGTGCCGGGGCCCTTACGCATGGCGACGCGGGTACCGTTGACCTTGGCCACCTGAGAGCCAGCAGGGGCGCCCTGGCTGACGGTCACGGTGGTGGCAGTCACCTCAATGCGGTTGCCGGTGGACTCATACACGATCACCTGCAGGACATAGCTGCCCGCGGTGGTGGGGGTGTAGGAGAAGGAGAACTCGTTGGTACCCACGGAGGACGCAATCACGATGCCATCGCGGAACAGGGTGTAATCGCGGCGGATCACGTTGTCAGTGCCGGTGTACGCGGTCACCCAGGTGATGTTCTCACCGGTCTTGCTGGTGGTCACGGAGGGCATAACGCTCACGGGGTTGTACTCGATCACCTTCACCACGGAGCTGCGCTTGGTCACCGTCTGGCCGTCCGCAGAGGTGATGGTCACTTCCAGCGTGTACTCACCCGCCTGAGTGGGCTGGTAGTTGGCGCTCAGAAGGCCCGCGTTGGGAGTCGTCTTGTTCTGGGCAGCCACCAGGGTGGTGCCGCGGTAAACCTTCATGCCCAGCGTGTAGTTGGGACGACCGCCGGTGTAGTTGATATCCCAGTTGATGGCCTCAGAGGTCTTGATCTGGTTGGCGCTGGGAGTGATGCTGTTAACAGCCAGGGTCGCATAGCCAACGGTGATGTGGTAGGCAATCAGCACGTCGTTCTTATAGCGGCCGGGGGTCACCAGAATGGTGGCGTAGCCGTTGGAAACAGCGGTCACCACATTGCCAGCCAGGGAGATGGCGCCGGTGGGGTTGGCGATCTCCATGAAGATCGTATCGCCAGCCTCGGGGCACACGCCGTGCACCAGCTCAAAGGTCTCGCCGGCGCGCATGGTGTGGTTGATCACCTGGGTGGTGGGCTTGGGCGCGCAGAAATTCATCTCCGCATAGGTGTCACCGCAGGCATACTGGCCCGCCACAGCGCCCAGGGAGTCCATGACCTCAATCTGCATGGCGTACTGCTGGTTGGTGATCAGATCGCACATTTCGTCCGTCAGCACCAGCGCGTAGTTGTAGGTCAGGCTGTCCTGGCCCTCGGGGATGGCGGTGTAGCCCTCGGTGAAATTCGTCAGGGACAGGCTGCCGTTGCCCTGCAGGCTCACCAGAGTGAACTTGAAGGTGTAGGCGCCGCTGCCGCCGGAGACGTTCACGGCCCAGTTGAACACATCGCCCACATAACCGCCGGAGATATCCTGGCCCAGGGTGGCGTTGGTGGCGCTCCAGGAGTTGATCTGCAGAGCGCCCGCTTCGGGCATGGACATCACGTTGGACCAGGGGCCGTAGCTCACGTCGCCATTGGAGAACTCACGCACCGCGCGGACCTTGTAATAGTAGGTCACGCCCTCCTCCAGGTCGGTAGCGACGAACTTGGTGTCGGTCGTTTCGCCGATCATGGTGTACAGGCCGTCCAGGCTGGTGGAAGCGTACACGAGGTACTTGCTCGCGCCCTTACAGGTGGGGTTGACGCTGCCGTCAGCATTCTGCGGGCCCGTCCAGTCGATGGTCTGCTCCAGCGTGCCGGTGTTCTGCACGGCCGTCAGCACAGCGCCCTCCACCACGGTGAAGTAGCGGGTGTCGGAGGACAGGGAGAAGCAGTTGTAGTCGCCCACGGG
>JBGVOA010000003.1:0-4620 GCA_045126095.1 Christensenellales bacterium
GATGGTCTTGAAGTTGGTCAGCATGCCGCCCAGCCAGCGGTTGTTGACGTAGTACATGTTGCAGCGCTTGGCCTCGGACTCGATGGACTCCTGAGCCTGCTTCTTGGTGCCGACGAACAGCACGGTCTTGCCGGCCATCGCCACGTCACGGATGAAGGCATAGGCCTCATCGATCTTGCGGACGGTCTTCTGCAGGTCGATGATGTAGATGCCGTTGCGCTCGGTGAAGATGTAGGGGGCCATCTTGGGGTTCCAGCGGCGGGTCTGGTGACCGAAGTGGACGCCAGCCTCCAGCAGCTGCTTCATGGAAATGACTGCCATTGGGGTATTCCTCCTTGTTTTTTCACTGCCCTTTCCGGGTTCAGTGGGACCTCCCCGGTCGCCTTTGCGGTGCTCCACTGCCTCAGCAGCACAAGGAACCGCGGCGCACGGGTGCGTAGTCGGCAAATATTATAACACAACGTCCTGCGCATTGCAAGCCCTTTTTGCAGGTTTTTCAAGGCTTTGCGGACTTTTTTCGATGGATACAGCGGCATCGGTCATCGCAGGACGATCACTCGCCGCACCTCAATACACCTGCTCGCCCTCGGCATTCCAGATGGTCAGCACGCCATCCTCCAGCAGGTACAGGTGATGCCAGTCGAACCGAGCGGTCGTCGTCTCCTGGTCGTGGATGCGGCCGGTGATGTTCTGCCCCTGCTGGCTGAACCAGGTCATCTCGCTGCCGCGGACAGCGCGGACGATCTCACATTTGTCATGAGGGGTGCTCCATTTGCCGCCCAGGCTCTCCCACTCACAGGGGATGATGACCTCGCCCTGAGCGTCGATCGCGCCCCACAGGCCGTTCTTCGGGCGCACAAAGGCCAGCGAACCGCTCCAGTCGCCCACCGCCGCATAAGGCAGATCAGCCAGGAGGTTGCCCTCCTCGTCGATCCAGAAGCCCTCGCCGTTCAGGCGCACCGCCGCGCGGCCATGGCTGAAATCGCTGGTACCGTTGCGCTCAATCGCACCCGCGCCAAACACTTCGTACATGATCGGGATGACCAGCTCGCCAGACGCGCTGACATAGCCGATCTTCCCATCCCGGGAAACGGTGTACATACCGTCGGAAAGGCGCTGGATCATGCGGAAGCCCTCGTCAAAGAGAACATTGCCCTGCGCATCGATGAAATTCCAGTCACGGGTGCTGCCGTTGATGATCGGGCTGCGCGTCAGGCGTACGGCTGCCATCCCCTCCCGGAATTCATACGCCGTAATAAACGGCCCGGAAATAACCACGCTGCCCGTCCGGTCGATGTAACAGTATCCGCCGGAGTCCAGCAGCGCGTATGCCCGGTCTCCGCCGAAATAGCCTATGTAGTCCCACTCCGCCGGGACAGCCACGCTGCCATCCGGATTCAGCTTGCCGGTTTTCCCATCATGCGTGATGACCATCAGCAGGCCGTCAAAATTCCCGCCGATATAGGAGTACGCACCCAGCGGCACCACCTGCTCGCCCGCCGCATTCAGCAGCGTAGCGTAGCCATCCCGTTCTGCATAGTACGATCCGTCTGCCCAGACAATCAACAGATCCCACGCCGGCTCGATCAGCACATTGCCCGCAAGGTCGATGCAACCCCACAAGCCATCCTTCTGCACCGCGATCTTCCCGGCATTGGGTGCCCGGTAGTCCTCCCATTCACAGGGAATGACCAGCTCACCCGATGCATTGACAAAGCCCCACATGCCATCCCGCTTCACAGGCAGCAGGGTGTTCTCGTCAAAGCCGCAGTCGCCGATGGCATCGTAGCGGTTGTCCTTTCCCTCCGCCAGCGCGGGGAAAACCAGCATCAGCAGCAAAAGCAGCGCAAGCAGTTTCTTCATCATGTTTTCATCCTTTCCAGGTATTCCTGCTGGCATCATCACTCTCCCACGGGGAACACAGTCGTCTTCGTACCCAGCAACTGACCGTCCCCGCGCCATTCGAGCGTGTTCCACTCGCAGGGCACAACCAGCGCGCCGGTCATGTCGATCACGCCGTACAGGCCATCCTGCTGCACGATGGCATAGCCGCAGGTGAAGTCATCGGCACTCTCCCACTGACAGGGAATGACCAGCTCACCCTGCCAGTTGATAAAGCCAAAGGTGCTGCCATCATACACGCACGCAAGCCCCTCACTGAACCAGCGGATGCTACGCCACACGCAGGGCGTGATCTCACGGCCCGTCAGGTCAAAGATGCCTTCCAGCGAGTACACCTCATCATATTCCGGTTCGCCCGTCCCCTGCCTGAGCGTAACCGTCCCATCGAAATTCACATACATACCAAGGCACTCCGTCAGCGGGATGATTTGCTCACCCATGGCATCCAGCATGGCGTACTGCCCGTCCCTGGCCACCACAATCCGTTCAAAGCGCGGCTCCTGAATATACGTCCATTCCACCGGGATGACGATCTCGCCCCGGTCGTTCATCACGCCCTTCAGGCCGTCCTTTTCGACGATCATCAGCCCGTCGGTGAGCTTGCCGATCTTCGTCCACTGCAGGGGCGAAAGCTCCGTGCCGTCCGCGCTGTAGAGCGCCCACAGACCCTCGCCCGGCTCCTTGAAGCGGCTACGCCAGTTGGGCACCATTTCTCCCCGGAAGGCCATCCAGAGCATGTGACCCTCATCGGGGGAGTACAGATTATCCCACTCCGGGGCAAGGATCTCCGAACCATCCAGCGCCAGCAGGCCGAAGAGGCCGTCCTGCAGCACATAGATGCAGCCCGCCTCCTCCCACACAATCGGCTCCTGGTCGCAGATGCAGGGCAGGATGACCTGGCCGTCTGCTCGCGACAGGCCGTACAGGCCGTTTTCCCGCGTCACCACATACGCTTCCGGCAGATCGTATCCCTCCGCCATCGCGCAGGGCAGCATCAACGCCATCAGCAACAGACAAACAAGCAGCTTCTTCACTTGTCATACCTCCTCACTCGTCCTCCGGCAGAGGCTCCAGATAGTCCCAGGCGATCAGGCAGCGCTCCAGCGCGAACTCGTGCACCTCGCTGCCCACCGGAATAGTCAGCGTGGCCGCCAGCAGCTCATCCCCATCACAGAATTCGAGGATGCTGGGCCAGAAGAGCGTGCCATCCTGCGACTCCGTCACGGAAATGATCTGCCACGCGCCGTCCACCCGCTCCAGCTCAATGCGGCTGGGGACGAGGGAACCCGTCATCATCCGCAGCACGCCCTCCGACATGGCCTGCGGGACGCTGTGTGCTTCTCCCTCCCACAGGGCGTACCGGGCGGAATACACCCGTGCGAAGACCGTCGCCCGGTCGCCATCCATGCGGACGGTGGGCAGGTGCAGCGTCACGAGGGTGGTCGTCTTCGCCCACTCCACGCCGGGGCGGTCGCCCCAGTCAGCACGGGCCGCCTCCTCGCGGACGATCATCAGCTGCGTCACCTCCCGCAGAAACGGGTCGGTCACATACAGCGACGCGTCCGGCAGGGGCAGGTCGATCTGCGCAGGGGATTCCGCCGCAGCACACGTCAGGCAAAACAGCGTCATCAGCAGCCAGGTCAGACATTTCTTCAGCATATTCGTTCCTCCTC
Organism: Christensenellales bacterium; assembly: GCA_045126095.1. Taxonomy (GTDB): domain Bacteria; phylum Bacillota; class Clostridia; order Christensenellales; family Aristaeellaceae; genus UBA11524. The sequence goes on from JBGVOA010000003.1 coordinate 3,576, forward strand.
CGTCAGCGGATGCGCGTTCCGTCCGCCGCAAAGATCAGCAGTTCGCCCTGGTTCCACACGATGATCCGTTCGCTCCGGATCAGCGCGTGACGCAGCACCATGCCGGCATACCCCCAGCGGAATTCCGCCGCTTCGAACTGGCAGGGGATGACCATCTCGCCCGAGATGCTGACGAAGCCCATCTTCCCGTCCTCCACCACCGCCATGACGTCCGAGCCAATGAAGGGGTAGCTCTGGCCCATGTCGGAGTTATCCAGCACCGCCTCCCAGCGGCAGTCGGCCAGCACGTTGCCGTCCCGGTCGATCAGCCCCCACAGACCATCCTTCATCACCAGCGCCACGCCGCGGCTGTAGCTGCTCGCGCCGTCCCAGGGATAGTCAAAGAGGCGGTTACCTGCCTGGTCGATCCAGAAGCGTTCCCCCGCCTCCGGGCTGCCGATGCGCACCGCCGCGCGGCCCTCGCGCATATCACGCGCCCCGTCATACCAGCAGGGAATGACCAGCGTACCCGTCTGATCGACAAAGCCCCACTTGTCACCCCGGCGCACCCGGGCACAGGCCACCCGCTCGCCGTTCTCCTCGCCCCAGAGGAAGTAATCGACCTCGTCGAAGCCCACCTCATCCAGCAGGCTTCCGTCCTCGCGGACAAAGAAGAGCTTCCCGTCCGTCTGCCGCCGGATGAGCTGCATTCCCTCCGGCGCACTGCAGACCTCGCGCGTATAGCCCTCCGGCGGCTGCCACGGAACCCGCTGATCCCAGTTCCAGCAGAAGTCGCTTTCCATTCGCTCCTCCACGCCGTCTTCCGTCTGCACGAAGTAGCGGCGCGTGGTCTTGTCCTCGCCATCCTGGATGTAATACGGCCAGGGCGCCTCGCCAATTTGACCCTCATAGCCCCATACACAGGGCACAAGGGGGCTGCCGTCTGCCGCGAGGCGACCCCATTTGCCATCCAGGAACACCCGGATGCTCACGCCGCCGCTGGCCGGATTCCAGTCCACCGTCGGGGCGACATAGTGCCATTCAAAGGGCACCACCACGTTCCCTT
>JBGVOA010000004.1:0-10592 GCA_045126095.1 Christensenellales bacterium
GCCCTGCACCCGCCAAGGGCGCTGCCCTTGGATCCTGCGAAGGGACTTCGTCCCTTTCGAAATCCATTTTCGCGATCTTTGTTGGTTTTATCCTTTGATGCTGCGCGCGCGTGTGGCTGCAGATCAGTCGTCGTCTTCCTCTTGAGTGAAGCGGCCCAGAATGTCGCTGTGCATGGCCACCATGCGGCTGACAACCTCCGTCAGGTACAGGCGGTCAAGGCCAGCCATGGCGGGGTCGGTTTCAACGCACTCACGCAGAGCGATGCGGTCACCGGTGGCAGCCTGGGCGGCAAGACGGCTTGCCTCGTCGATCTCCTCGCAGGCCTCGGCCAGCTGCATGGGCAGCTCCAGGGCGTGCGGGATGATGCGCCCGCCGCGCTGGGTCAGCTCCGCCTCTATCATAGCAGATTTCGCGAGCTGTGGCAACTCCCCATTATTGGTACGGGTGACGGCAGGGATGTCACAGTCCTCGCCGCGCAGGATGGCCAGCGCCAGCTGCATCGGGCGGATCGGCGGCACCTTCGACAGCAGCAGAAGCTGCGCCATCTTGCCCTCCTGGTCGGTCAGGCCCTTGCCGCCCACGGTGTTCATCCACAGGATGCGCTCCTTGCGGCGCTCCACCGTCTCGCCGAAGCTGGGCTCCTCCTCGGGGATGTAGTCCTCCTGGGCGGGCATGAACTCGGCATGATCGGTCACGTCGCCCACGGCGATGGCCCCGTACCAGCCCAGCCAGCGCTTGGTCAGCCGACCCAGCTCGTCCTCCTCCACCATATCGGTGAGCAGGGGCAGCAGGTCGTCGCCGGTCTTTGCATCCACAAGGCCCAGCAGGAACGCAAAGCCAGGCAGGCCCGCCACGGTGGCATTGAGCTCGCCGGGCTTGCAGTTCAGCTTCTTGGCAATGGCGTCCAGGCCATTGGCGCCGCGCAGGGGCGTGCGGCCCAGGCCGAAGCAGCGGAAGCCCGCATTTTCGAAGATGCGCGTCACGCGGCCCACGGGCTGGCCCAAGTTGATCACCAGCGCGTCGGGGCAATGGTCGCGCATGGCCTCGCACAGGTCAAGGACGTTTTCGCCCTGGCGCAGCGTGTGCATGAGGCCCCCGATGCCGCCGTTGACGCGGGCCTGCTCGGTCAGGCCGGGATCGTCCTCCTCCACGCCGGAGAGGGCTTCGCGGTCCATTTTGAACCGGGACGCGGCCATGCAGTCGCCCGCATAGACGACGCAGTCCGCATCCGTCAGCACATCGCGGCGGCTTCCGGTGACGGTAAGGGTGGCCTTCAGGCCCGGCGTGCGCGCCGCAGCGTCGCAGAGCACCGCATCGCCGTACTTTTGCAGCACATCCTGCATCGCGGCGTTCTTTTCCTCCAGCGCCACCTCGGCGGACTGCTTACCTGCATACAGCAGGTCGGCCAGCAGGCCGGGCAGGAGGGTGGGGATATCTTGGCCGATCAGGGCTATTTTCATCGTTACTTCTCCCTTTCGGAACAGGGGTTTCGCGCCTGCGGGCGCGACCAAAAGGCTTTCCGATCGCCCTTGGGAAACCTTTGGTTGCATACCTTCTCTGATTTAGGGAAGGAATGATAAACGCAAACCGGGAGGGGGCCCGAAAACCGAGCCTCCTCCGGTGAAATATTGAACTTACTGCGCCTTGCGGATGGCGACAACGGCCTTCTGGTCGTTGATCTTCCACTCCTGGGCAGTGTAGCTGTCGTCAGCCTCGCCGACCTCAACGGTCAGGGCCAGGGTGCCGTTCTTGATCATCTCCAGGCCGGAGGCAACAGCGTCGGCCAGCACCTCACCGCAGGCGATCTTCACCTCAATGCGGTCGGTCACGTCAAAGCCGTTGTCCTTGCGCATGGTCTGAATCTTGCTGATCACCTCGCGGACATAGCCCTCCTGGATCAGCTCGGGGGTCAGGTTGGTATCCAGCACCACCATCACGCCGCGGTCCTCCTGGGCGACGAAGCCGGGCTTCTGCATGGGCGCAGTCAGCACGTCCTCCGCAGCCAGCTCGACCAGGGTACCGTCCAGCTCGAAGGAGACGATCTCGCCGCGGGCGAAGGCGTCCACCACATCGTTGCCGTCCATGGAAGCCAGCTTCTGGCCGATGGCGCCCAGGAGCTTGCCGTACTTGCGGCCCAGGGTGCGCATCTGGGGCTTGAGCTGGTAGGTGGTATAGTCGCGGGTGTCGTCGGTGAAGACGACGGCCTTCACGTTCAGCTCGTCCTCGCACAGGGCCTGGTAATCCTCGCCGAAGGACGCGCCCTTGACAAACAGGCGGGCAGCGGGCTGACGGGTCTTCATGTTGGCCAGGGCGCGGCAGGCACGGCCCAGCTGCACAGCTTCGACCAGCGCATCCATCTGGGCTTCCATGTCCTTGTCGATGCGGGCTTCATCCGCCACGGGGAAGTCGCACAGGTGCACGGAGTCGATCGCGCCGGGCACATTGGCCACCACCAGGTTCTGGTAGATGTCCTCAGCCATGAAGGGGATGAAGGGCGCGCAGACCTTGGACAGGGTCACCAGCACATGGTACAGGGTGGCAAAGGCGGCTTCCTTGTCGCCGGCCATGCCCTTGCCCCAGAAGCGCTCACGGCCACGGCGGACGTACCAGTTGGACAGCTCGTCCACGAAGTCCTGGATGGCGGTGGCGGGCTCGACGATGCGGAAGGCGTTCAGGTCATCCTCGACCTTCAGGATCAGGCTGTTCAGCTTGGACAGGATCCACTTATCCATCAGAGACAGCTCAACGTTCTCCAGCTTGTGGGCATTGGGATCGAAGCCGTCGATCTGGGCGTACATGGAGAAGAAGGAGTGTACGTTCTGCAGGGTGGCCAGGAACTTACGCTGGACCTCCTGCACGGCTTCCTTGGAGAAGCGCTTGGGCAGCCAAGGCGCAGCGGTGGTGTAGAAGTACCAGCGCAGCGCGTCGGCACCGTACTGATCCAGCGCCTCGAAGGGATTCACGACATTGCCCAGGTGCTTGGACATCTTGCGGCCCTCAGCGTCCTGAACGTGACCCATGACGATGCAGTTCTGGAAGGGCGCACGGTCAAACAGCAGGGTGGAGATGGCCTCCAGGGTGTAGAACCAGCCGCGGGTCTGGTCGATGGCCTCGGAGATGAAGTTGGCGGGGAAGTTCTTCTCGAACATCTCCTTGTTCTCGAAGGGATAGTGCCACTGGGCGAAGGGCATGGAGCCGGAATCGTACCAGCAGTCGATAACTTCCTTCACACGCTCCATCTCGCCGCCGCACTCACAGCGCAGCTTCACCGCGTCAATGAAGGGACGGTGCAGCTCGATGTTTTCGCCCGGATCGGTAACGGCCATCTCGCGCAGTTCAGCGCGGGAGCCGACGACGTGCATCTTGCCGCAGCTGCACTGCCACACGGGCAGGGGAGTGCCCCAGTAGCGCTCGCGGGAGAGGCCCCAGTCATGGACGTTCTCCAGCCAGGTGCCCATGCGGCCTTCCTTGATGTTCTCGGGCATCCAGTTGATGGTGCGGTTGTTGGCCACCAGCTGATCGCGCACCTTGGTCATCTGGATGAACCAGGTGGGGCGGGCGTAGTACAGCAGGGGGGTGTCGCAGCGCCAGCAGAAGGGATAATCATGCTCGAAGGGCTGGGGCTTGAAGAGCAGATCGCGCTCCTTCAGGTCTTCCAGCACCATGGGATCGGCCTTCTTCACGAACACGCCGGCCCACTTGGTGTCCTCGGTCATGCAGCCCTGGTTGTCCACGAAGTTGACGAAGGGCACGTTGTTCTCGCGGCAGACGCGGTTATCGTCCTCACCGAAGGCGGGGGCGATATGAACGATGCCGGTACCGTCGGTCATGGTGACGTAGTTGTCCGCCACGACGAACCAGGCGTCCTTATCGACCTTGCCCTTGGCGAAGTCGAACAGGGGCTCGTAGTGCATGCCGCACAGGGCCTGACCGGGCATTTCCTCGTGGATTTCGACCTCCTGGCCGGGGAAGCAGGCCTCGATCAGGGCCTTGGCCATGATGTAGGTCTTGCCGTCCTCCGCGGTGAACCTGGCGTAGGCGTCAACGGGATTGACGCACAGGGCCAGGTTGGAGGGCAGCGTCCAGGGGGTGGTGGTCCAGGCCAGCAGGTAGGTGTTCTCCTCGCCCGCGACCTTGAAACGCACATAGGCGGAAACTTCCTTCACGGTCTTGTAGCCCTGAGCGACCTCGTGGGAGGACAGGGCGGTACCGCAGCGGGGGCAGTAGGGCACGATCTTGTGGCCCTGGTACAGCAGGCCCTTTTCGTGGATGGTCTTGAGAGACCACCACTCGGACTCGATGTAGTCGTCATGGTAGGTGATGTAGGGGTGCTCCATATCGACCCAGTAGCCGACCTGCTCGGACATTTCCTCCCAGTCGTGCAGGTACTTCCAGACGGACTTCTTGCACTCGCCGATGAAGGGCTCGATGCCATACTTCTCAATCTGCGGCTTGCCGTCCAGGCCGAGGATCTTCTCGACCTCCAGCTCGACAGGCAGACCATGGGTATCCCAGCCGGCCTTGCGCAGCACGTTCTTGCCCTTCATGGTCTGGAAACGGGGGAAGAGGTCCTTGATGACGCGGGTCTCAATGTGGCCGATGTGGGGACGGCCGTTGGCGGTGGGGGGGCCGTCGAAGAAGGTGAAGGTCTCGCCGTCCTTGCGGTGACCGAAGGAGCGGCGGATCACGTCGTTCTGCTTCCACAGCGCAGCGATTTCCTTCTCGCGCACCGGGAAATTCATGTCGGTTGCTACTTTCTTGTACATGGTTTTCCCTCCTGTTCTTTGCCTTCATCAGCCCCGGCGAGCATCGTCATGTGGGGCCCGAAGTTTTCCAAAGGGCATCGTGCAGATGCGTGTCCCCAGTGGGGACTTTGTCGAAGACAAAAGCATCAAGCAATGTTGGATGACGGAAAGCCCTTTGGTCGCCTCCGCAGAGGCGAAATCTCTGTGGGACGAAAAAAGTCCGCCCCAGCAAGCATCACTGGGACGGACTGTTATCATACAATCCGCGGTACCACCCAAGCTTGACGGCATACGCCGCCCACTCTGCGCATGCGGGACGAAACCATCCTACACACTTGCCCTGTATCGGGAGCGCCCGGACTCCCCTACTCTGTTCAGGAAGTCTCACTCCGGGGTGATCGCTTTGGCCGCTTTCCTGCCGGTCTTTCACCAACCACCGGCTCGCTGAAGGCGCACTGCCTCGCCGTCCCCATCAACATGAACGTCACATGCTATTATAGACGAGGTTGCCGGAATTTGCAAGCATTTTTGCTGTATTCATTCAGAAATTTGCAGGTTTTTCAGCAGATCAGCCATTCCCTGCAGGAACGAAGGCACGGATACCGTCACCCTGTCAGGCAGCAGAGAAGTCAGCTCCCTGTACTCCATGCCCAGCAGATCGTTGGGCGTGACGGACAGCGCCGCGCACAAGGCCATGAAGGTTTCCAGGCTCAGCACCCTTGTGCCGCGCTCGATATGACCGAGGAATGGCGCGGAGATCCCGGCCTTCTCCGCAAGCTCTGACTGCGTCAGGCCCTCCATCCGCCGCAGACTGCGGACGCGCTGACCGATGGCTTTGTAATCCATTGTATCCCTCCTTCATCAGACTTATGGGAACATTATACGATATATCGTCCGTTTTGTCGATATATCAACCATCGAATAAATTCCGTTTTGTTACGCTACCCTTATAAAAAACATAAGGGAGGCCCTGCCATGACTACCCTGGAATGCATCAAACGTCGTTTTGTGGAGCTTTGCAACGAACGCAATCTCGCCTTTTATGCCCTTGCCGTCAGCGCAGGCGTCCACCCGAGCACCATGAAAAGCATCATGAACGGCCAGAGCCGGAACCCCGGCATCGTCACGATCAAAAAGCTGTGCGATGGCCTGGATCTCTCCTTGACCGAGTTCTTCGACACGGACTACTTCCGCGAGTTGGAACAAGAAATCCGCTAACGCAAAAGGACGACTCCCACCGGAGCCGTCCTTTTTGTTTTATCCCATATGCTTCTTCAGAAACGCATCGACCTCGTTCAGCGCCTCGTCGCAGCAGAAGCCGCGCCAGCCGTGGTCGCCGCCCAGCACCTTCACAAACTCGACCTCCTTGCCCAGCGTGCGCATGGCCTCATAGAGGTGCACGCTCTGCTGGAAGTTGACTGTGCGGTCGCGGCTGCCATGCATGATGAGGGTCGGCGGGGTGGGCTTGTCCGCAGCGAGGTAGCTCTGCGGAACGGTGGCCGCCGCCAGCTCCGGGTTTTCCGGCACGCTCAGGTGGCCAATGAGCCAGCCCTCGGGGCAGTCCGCGCTGACGTGCTCGCCGCAGCTGGGCTCATAGCCCATCTCGCTCACCACCGTGGGGCCATACCAGTCGACAATGCAGCGCACGGAGGCGTCCCCCTCGTCGCCCTCGGCGTTCAGGCAGTCGTTGCCGGTAAAGCCCACCATCAGCGCCGTGTGTCCGCCGCTGGAATCGCCCCAGATGGCGACCTTCTCCGGGTCAAAGCGGTACTTCTCCGCATCGGCGCGCAGGAAGCGGATGGCAGTCTTCACATCCTCGGTCTGCGCGGGGAACTTCGCCGTGGTGGACGGCCGGTACTGCACCAGCGCCACGCAGTAGCCGCGTTGGCACATGCGGAGCATCTCCGGCAGGTGGATGTAGATATCCTGGCGGAACCAGGCGCTGCCCTGCACGTAAACGATCAGCGGATTATCCCGCCGGTCGTTGCGGGGCGTGAGGTAGGAGATGGTCAGGCGCTCGCCGTCGCGTTCAGCGTAGACGATGTCCGGCTTGGAAGCCACGCCGAAGCCAAAGCTGTCCTGCCAGCGCACCTCGCGGGCGCCCTCGGGCAGAACCGGGTTCTCCGGGAAGCTCTCGTCCTCATAGGAATAGGGCTGCAAAATCTCGCGGGGCATGGGGTTCCCTCCAAATCAGAATTCGTAGTCAATGCAGGCGCGGTCGATGCGGATCGTGCCGACAAACTGCCCGAAGGCCACATGCTCCGGGGAGACCTGGTAGGCCTGCAGGCCCTCGACGTCGTCGAAGTCGATGATCAGGGAGACGTTGTAGTTACCCGCCGGCGTGCGGGGATCGTTGGTCACCACGGAAAAGGCCCGCACGGAGGGGATCGCCTTCAGCGACTCGGCGCGGCGGACAAACTCGGCGGCGTTGGCGGCCTTGTCCTCCTTCAGGGTGAACATGCAGATGTGACGGATCATGAATTGCATCCTCCTATGTGATACTCAGCTTCTCAGGCTATGCCATTCCTTCCAGAACAGCGGATACCATGCTTTATCCAGCGCGTCCGTGACAACCTTGGGCCTGCTCTGCAGGAAAAGGTTCTCCACCGCATCGGCAAAGCGGAAGACCTCGGCGCGATAGGCTTCCAGCGGCACCCGCACCCCTGGCAGACCTTCCAGGGCAATGCAGACGGAATCGCCCTCATGGGTGACCGCGCCGTCAATGCCGCCGTTGGGGCAGCCGCCCAGGTAGATGGGGTACGGGTATGCAGCGCCGGCGGGCGTCCAGCAGAAGCCGTCCGTCGGGAAAAGCTTAGCCATTGGGTCGGGCTCGTGGTTGTCGCGCACGGTGCGCAGCAGGTGCAGCGCCGCGGCGCTCATACTGACCTCGCCCTCCAGCACGTTTTCGCCCAGGTGAATGCGCACGATGCCGTGGGCACAGAGGTCGGTTTCCTCCATCTGGCCGTTCAGCCAGCAAAGCTCCAGAATCTCAACAGAAAACAAGCCCTATCACTCCTTATCAATCGTGCATCCGCCGATGAACTCCCGCAGCAGGCTCAGTGGGGGCACCTCGTCCAGCACAGCGTCAGGAGCCTCGGTGAAGTAGTTGAGCATCTTGACCAGGCGGCGGGCGGCGAGGTAATTCGGGTTCTCCGGTGTGATGGCGCGCAGCAGGCGGTAGGCGTACTTCTTCAGGAAAGGCAGCTCATAGTGCAGGGCGGTGTTGAACACGCTGTCGGCGTTCTCCTGGTAGGGGAAGATCCACTTCTCCTCGCCCCGGCGGACGCTGGGCCACATGGCGAGCGTCTCCTCCGGCAGCGTGGCGCGGAACTGGTTGTCGCGCACGATGCGGCGCAGCAGGCGCACGTCCGTGGTGCGGATGCGGTTGTGGTCATCCAGGTTGATGCAGGTCAGTGCGCTGACAAACACGCGGTGGATGACCTCCTCCGGCACGCCCTCCACCAGCGCAGGATTCAGGCCATGGATGCCCTCCACCAGCACCGGCTGACCGGGGGCCAGCGTCAGCGGCACGCCCTTTTCCTTCCGGCGGCCCGTCTGGAAGGAGTAGCGCGGAATTTCGACCGTCTCCCCCGCCAGAAGGCGGATCATGTGCTCCCGGAACAGCGGCACGTCGATGGTGTGCAGCGCCTCCAGGTCAACGCTGCCGTCCGCCTCCACGGGCAGCTCCTCGCGGTTGCGGTAGTAGTCGTCCAGGGAGATCATCGCCGGACGGAAGCCCAGCACGCGCAGGGCGATGGCCAGGCGGCCGGTGGTCGTGGTCTTGCCGGAGGAGGACGGGCCCGCGATCATGATGATCTGCTTGCGCCCTGCGGCGATGGCGTCGGCGATCTCATCGATGGCCTTGGCATGCAGCGCCTCGTTGACGCGGATGAAGGCACGCAGCTGCTTTTCCTCCATCAGCCGGTCGAGATCAGGGGCGTTCTTGATCCCCAGAATCGCACACCACCGGGCCGACTGATCAAACACCCCCAGGTGCTTGGGGCGGTCGATGTATTCCGCCGCGCGGGTTGTGTCCTCCGGGTCGGGCATGAGCAGCGCCAGGCCGCGTCCGGGCATGTGCTGCACGCCGAAAACCTGCATATAGCCCGTGCTGGGCGGCATCGCGCCGTAGAAGTAGTCCCACATGCCATCGCACTCGTACATGTTGAAGAAGGGGACGGTGCGGCGCTTGAGCAATTCGACCTTGTCAGGCTGGCCGTCCTCCTCGAACCAGGCGGTGGCGTCGTCCAGCGACCACTCGCGCTTGTCAAAGGGCAGGTCAGATGTGATGATCGCTTCCATTTCCCGGCGGACAGCCTCGCAGTCGGCCTCCGTCGTATCGCGCCCCGGCAGGTGGACGGATACGCCGCCGCTGACGCTGTACTCAATGCGGACGCGCTGGCCCGGCCACAGCCGCCGGATGGCCAGCAGCGCCACAAAGCGCAGGCCGCGCTCATAGATGCGGCGGCCTTCCTCATCCGCCAGCGTCAGGGGGATCAGCGCGCCGTCATGCAGCACCGCGTCGCCCATCTCCAGCACGCGGCCTCCCTGCTGCACCGCCAGCACGCCCTGCGTGGGCGCGCCCAATGCAAAGAGGCATTGCAGGACCCCCTCGCCTGCTGCCATCTCGATGGTTTTGCTGCCGTAGGTGATCTTCATACAATGCCTCCTGTCTGTTCAGTTGTTATGCACCTTCCCCGATGAGCAAACGCTCACCTGGCATGGTATGCAGCGCCCTCTCAGAAATGAACCGTTCCCGATCAGTCGTCAAAGGGCATGTTGCTGCGCTCGGCCATGGTCAATTCCGCATCCATGTCGCGGGGATGGCCGTGCTCCGCCTCATACTCCGCATCGCGCTTCTGCTGCTGCACGCGCTTGGTGTGCACATAGGCGCGGTTGCTGGGGGCGGCCTTGGCCAGGTTCATGCTCATGAGCACCTCGCCATCCGGATTGCGGCGCAGCTTCGCCTTGACCAGCAGCTGCCCATGCTGCGGACACTTGGCCAGGGTGATGAACTTGTCCGCCGTCTGCCGGACGTAGCCGCCCTCCTCCAGCTTCGCCTTTTTGGCGCAGACAGGGCAGCGGGGCTCCCGGGCAAACTCGCTGGCGAAGGCTTCCGCCACCGTCGCGAAGTTCTCGCCCTTGCGGCGCTCCTTCTTGTCCGTGTGGATCAGCGGACGCGGCTTCTGCGGGTACTTCAGCACCTCCTCCGGGTTGGGGAGCTTGGCGAAGACCAGCGCCGTGTAGTAGGCGTCGTGCAGCGCGTTGTGGAAGTGCAGCGACTCCTCCGCCTCCACACCCACCATCTCCATCGCCGCCTTCAGGCCCTTGCGCTCCTTGCACTTGTGCACATCGGAGAACAGGCGCTGAATGTCGCACAGCGGCGGGAAGGGCACCTTGCAGTCGAAGAAGTCCATGTTCTGCTTCAGCACGCTCACATCGTCGCAGCCCCAGGTCAGAAGCGTGTAATCCTCCCCGCACCAGGCCGCGAACTGATCCATCGCCTCCAGGAAGTGCGGCGCGTCCTCCAGCTCTTCCTTGCCCAGCTGCGTCAGCTTCCTGATCCGCGGATGAATCTTCACATAATGCGTCGGCTTGATCGGGATCGAGATCGAGTCAACCACCTCAAAATTCTCCCCGACCTTCACCGCACCAATCTGTATCATCTCAAAAATCAGCCGGTCACCCACCTGACGATACACATGCGTATCAAAACTCAGCGGCTGATTCCACTCCAAATCCACCACAATGTAGTTCAAAATTCTATCTCCCTGTTGCGGAGGGCCTCCGGCGGGCAGGGACTCTGTCCCTGCACCCTGGTCAGGGCTCTGCCCTGACAACCTGCG
>JBGVOA010000005.1:0-4628 GCA_045126095.1 Christensenellales bacterium
AGGAACCACAGCTTGCGGCCCAGGCCCTCGGCAGGCACGGCGTCCAGGATGAAGAAATCCGTAAAGGCCGCAGCCTTTTCCGGATCGCGGTTCATCACGCGGGGCGTCCAGGTGTCCAGGTAGGTCAGCTCGAACCGCGCGTCGCACTCCTCGGGGTACACCACGCGGAACTTCTCGAAGTTCTCGCGGGTCATCAGCAGGTCGACGTCGTCGTCCCACGGAATGAAGCCCTTGTGGCGCACTGCGCCCAGGAGCGTGCCGCACATCAGGTTGTACTCAATGCCGTGCCGGTCGCAGATGGCAATGATATCCCGCAGCTGCTCGATCAGCTCCGCGTGGATCTCCGGCAGGCTCAGCTTCTTTTCTTCCATATATATACCTCTTTCCGGTGGACAGGCTTACTCCGCCAGCCACGCCAGCGTCCTGTCGCAGATCGCGCCGCCGTCCATCAGGTACTTCTCCCGCAGATACTGCTGCGTGCCCACGATGGTGGAGTACACATCCTCCATGCCGATGCGGTGGACGCGGCAGGAGCTGCCCATTTCAGCCATGACCTCGCAGACCGCGCCGCCGAAGCCGCCGACGATGGAGTGCTCCTCCACGGTGACGATATGGCGGAAGCGCCGCGAAAGCTCGGCCAGCTTCTCCTTGTCGATGGGCTTGATGCACGGGAAGCTGACGACCTCCGCGCTCACGCCCTTGTCCGCCAGGAGCTTCGCCGCCGCCACCGTCTGGGTCAGGATGCCGCCGGCAGAGAGCAGCGCTACGTCGGTTCCCTCCCGCAGGGTCAGGGCCGTCGGGGCCGTCCAGCCCTCGATGGGCTTCTCGTGCAGCGTCGGTTCACCGCCGCGGCCCAGGCGCAGATAGCAGGTGCCGGGGGTAGCCAGCATCACCGGGACGATGGCCTCCACCTCCTGCGGATCGCCGGGGGTGAACACCGTCACACCGGGCAGCGCACGCAGGATCGCCATGTCCTCCGTCGCATGGTGGCTCATGCCGAGGCTCCCGTACACAAAGCCGCCGCCCACGCAGACCACCTTCACGTTCGCATTGTGGTAGGCGCAGTCGTTGCGGATCTGCTCGATGCAGCGCAGGGTCGGGAAATTGCCGATGGAATAGGTCAGCACGGTGCGGCCCGTCATCGCCAGACCTGCCGCCAGGCCCGTCATGGACTGCTCGGCGATGCCCGCGTTGACAAACTGCTCCGGATAGGTCTCCCAGAAGGGCTTCAATACGCCGAAGCCCAGGTCGCCGGTGACCAGCGTCAGGCGGGGATCCTTCGCTGCCTCGCGCATCAGCGCACGGGTGAATGCGTCTCTCATGGCCTGAGCGCCTCCAGTTCCTTCAGTGCTGCGTCGTATTCCTCGCCCTGGGGCGTGCGGTAGTGCCAGAGGATGTCGTTCTCCATGAAGGAGACGCCCTTGCCCTTCGTCGTTTCGGCAATGATGACGGTGGGCTTGCCCGTGCCGCGATTCGCCTTTGCCTGGGCGAAGGCCGCCTGCAGCGCAGCCACGTCGTGGCCGTCCACCTGGAGGACGTTCCAGCCGAAGGCACGCCACTTGTCCGTGAAGGGCTCCAGGGCGATGGTGTTCTCGCAGAAGTCGAGGGACTGCATGCGGTTGTGATCCACCACGGCAATCAAGTTGTCCAGCTTGTACTGGTGGGCCTGGAGCGCCGCCTCCCAGACCGAGCCCTCGTCGCATTCACCGTCGCCCATGACGCAAAACACGCGCCAGTCGGCGTGATCCTTCTTGCCGCCCAGCGCCATGCCCGCCGCCACCGCCAGGCCATGGCCCAGGGAGCCGGTGGAGAACTCCACGCCCGGCACGCCCTTGTGGCTCACATGGCCGGAGAGGCGGGAGCCGTTGGCGTAGTGAGTGGAGAGCTCCTCCACAGGGAAAAAGCCGCGCTCCGCCAGCGCAGCATAAACCGACGCGCCCGCGTGTCCCTTGGAGAGGATCAGGCGGTCGCGCTCGGGCATCTTCGGGTCAGCGGGATTCACGTTCATAACGCCGGTGTACAGCACCGCCATCACCTCGGCGACGGAAAAAATCGCGCCGATGTGGCTGCCCCGGCTGATGTGGGTCATCTCCAGCCCATGGCGGCGGATCAGCCACGCCAGCACGCGGGGGTCCGCCGTGTCGATGGGCGCGCCCTGAAAGGCCGCATGGGTCTTCTCGGTGTACGTCACTTCTTCTGCCCCTTTTCCTGTGCCATCTTTTTCGCCTTGCCGAACACGCCGCCGATGGTCTCGAAGAACAGGCCCATATCCAGCAGGAAGCTCTGGTTCTTCGCGTACTCCACGCGCAGGCGGTTCTTTTCCGGCAGGATGTACTTCTCGTAGTTCTCCACCGGATTCTCCGTGCCGACGATCTCATCCTGCGCGATATACACAATGGACGAGCGGTCGGTGATGCCGGGGCGCACCCACATGATGCACTGCTGCTCCTCGGTATAGGCGTTGGTGTAGAGCAACAGCTCCGGACGCGGACCGACGAAGGACATATCTCCCTTGATGATGTTGAGCAGCTGGGGCAGCTCATCCAGCTTGAGGCGGCGCATCAAGCGGCCGGAGCGGGTGACGCGGGGGTCGTCCTTGGCCGTGCAGCCGCCGGTCTTGTCGGCATCCACCACCATGGTACGGAACTTCATGATGTAGAAGGGCTTGTTCTTGTAGCCGCCGCGCACCGCCCGGTAGAACACCGGGCCGGGGGAATCCAGCTTGACCCAGATGGCCAGGGGGATCATCACGAAGCTGGCGGGGATGAGCATGATGAGCGCGAGGGTGAAGTCCAGCACGCGCTTGACGATATTGGAATAAAACGGGTGGGACAGCGGGCCGTCCCAGCGAGGGAGTTCAGGGAGCGGAGGGAGCTTAGCCATAGGGAGTGCCTCCTTTTGTGAGGGGGATTCAGTGAAGAGTGAATAGTGAATAGTTAATAGTGTAGTTTGCGGGGCCGGTCGGGTCATCAATACGGTTCACTATTCACCAGCGGGCCGCAGGTACGCGGCTTCATTATCCACTTTTCACGACTGTTCAGATCAACATCGAATACGAAAGTGATCCGGGCGCCATCAATTCCCATTCAGCTGCTGCAGCAGCTCATTCAGCCGCTCCAGCTCATCCTGGGAGTAGTACTGCAGGACAATCTTGCCCTTCTTCGCCGTGCCGGTGAGGGTGGCGCGCAGGCCGAAGGTCTCCCGGCAGAGGGTTTCCAGCTCGGTCAGCTCAGCGGGCAGGGCATGGACGGCCTTCTTCGCCTTGGGCGGCAGCTTCGAGGCGTCCTGCTTGAGCAGCGCCGCCGCCGTCTCCAGCTGACGCACGCTCCAGCCCTCGGCGATGGTGCGGTTGGCCAGCTGCTGCTTCATCGCCTCGTCCTCCAGACCGGCCAGCACGCGGGCATGTCCGGCGGACAACGTCCCCTGGCGCACCATGGCGATAACGCCTTCCGGCAGCGTCAGCAGGCGCAGCAGGTTCGCCACGGCCGGGCGGGATTTCGACAGCCGCTGGGCCACGGTCTCCTGGGTGTAGCCGCACTGCTTCATCAGGCTCTGGATGCCCTGGGCAACTTCGATGGGGTTCAGGTCCTCGCGCTGCAGGTTCTCGATCAGCGCGATCTCCATCTGCTGCACCACGTCCAGCTCCCGCACGATGCAGGGTACAGCCGTCAGCCCGGCCTCGCGCGCGGCACGCCAGCGGCGCTCGCCCGCCACAATGCGGTAGCGTCCGCCCGCCATGGGGGTCACCAGGATCGGCTGCAGAACGCCCTGGTCGCGGATAGACTCCGCCAGCTGGGCAATGCTCTCCTCGGAGAAGGCCCGGCGGGGCTGATCAGGGTTGGGGTCGATATCGCCGATAGCGATCTCCTGTCCCGCGCCGGGGGCGGCAGCGTCCAGTTCAGGCAGCAGGCTATCCAGGCCACGGGCCAGACCACGCGTCTTCTTAGGCATAGCAAAAACTCACTTTCAGTTCGTTTTCAAATCCGGAATGATGAATTCGGAATGATCAAAGCTTCCAGTTCTTGTCCACCTTCACGCCGTTGCGCTTGAGTACCTCTTTGGCCAGCTCCACATAGGCGGTGGTGCCGGTGGAGCGCTTGTCGTAGATGTGGATGGGTTCGCCGTGGGAGGGCGCTTCGCCCAGGCGCACCGTGCGCGGGATCACCGTGCCGTACACCTGCTTCTTGAAGTGCTTCTTCACTTCCTCCACCACCTGCAGGCCCAGGTTGGTGCGGCCATCCAGCATCGTCAGCAGCACGCCCTCAACCTCCAGGCGCGGGTTGATGGTCTTCTTCACCCGCTGGACGGTCTGCATCAGGCTGGCCACACCCTCCAGCGCATAGTACTCACACTGGATGGGAATCATCACGCCGTCGGAGGCCGCCAGGGCATTGATCGTCAGCAGGGACAGGGACGGCGGACAGTCGATGAGGATGAAGTCGAAGTCCTTCGCCACGGCGGCGATGGCCGTCTTCAGTTCCGCCAGGCCCTCTCCCGTTTTCGCGGAAATCAGAATCGCTCCGGGAAAGGCCGGCGGCGGCGAGGCGATGTCGCATTTGTTAATCACTTCAATGCGCCTGTTGTCCTCCGCCCCAAGCTCCTTCAGCACCTCTTCGACTGTGTCGTGC
>JBGVOA010000006.1:0-2368 GCA_045126095.1 Christensenellales bacterium
ACGTTGCTTTCAGTCTTTGCCCAGAAGGTGATTTCATAGTTGCGGCTCTCGTCAAAGCTGGCAGGCAGGAGGAAGGCATCCTTATCCTGCGCGCCGTGGCAGCCTGTCAGCAACAGGCAGGCGCACAAGAGGAGCGCCAGCAGTACGCGCTTGGTCGTCATCCCTTCACGCCTCCCCTCGCCACGCCGGCCATGATCTTCTTGTGGAAGATGAGGAACAGCAGGATCAGCGGCACGGAAACCGCCACCACCGCCGCCATCATGGCGGGGATGTTGTCGCGGCCATAGCCGCTTTCGCGGATGGCCTGGATGCCGCCGGACACCAGGAACATATCCGGGTCATCGGTGATGGTGCGGGGCCAGATGTAGCTGTTCCAGCACTCAATCACCTTGAGGATGAGGATGGTCACGATGGTGGGGCGGCAGATGGGGATCATCACCTTGCCCAGGTATTTGAGGTCGCTGGTTGCGTCCACCTTGGCTGCGTAGTACAGCTCATCCGGGATCTGCGCGAAGTTCTCCTTCAGCAGGTAGATGTAGAACACGCTGGACACCGAGGGAAGGATCAGGCTGATGAAGGTGTTGTCCAGCCTGGCGTTCTTCATGGTGACGAAGTTGGTGATGACCACCAGCTCGCTGGGGATCATCATCAGTGCCAGGAAGAGCACGAAGGCGAGGTTCTTGCCCGGGAAGTCCAGCCGCGCAAAGGCAAAGGCGGCCAGCACCGTCACCGCCAGCATCAGCAGCGTGGTGACGATGGTGAAGTACAGGGTGTTGATGAAGTACTGGCCCAGGTCGGCGCTGGCAAAAACGCTCAGGTAGTTTTCTACCGTGGGGGACAGGGTGAAGAGCTGCGGCACGATCTCCGATGCGTAGGCGCCCTGCGTCTTCACCGAGGTCAGCAGCATCCAGTAGAAGGGGAAGAGCACAACCACCGCCCACGCGCCCAGAAGGCCGTAGATGACGATGTTGCGCAGGAGGGCCGTGCGCCTGGCGCGCTTCTCGATCCGATCAAAATCCATGATGTTGTTCATTTTCAGCCCTCCTTTCTCAGTAGTGGACTTTCTTTTTCGATACCAGCAGGTTGATGCAGGTGATGGTCAGCACGATCACAAAGAGGATGATCGCCGCCGCCGAGGCGAAGGACGGATAGCCGCCGCCCTCGCCGTAGAGCATGTCGTACACATAGCCGACGATGGTGTTCATCTCCGCCACATTCAGGTTCTCGCCAAAGAGGGCCACCGCGTCCGAATAGGCCTTGAAGGCGCCGATAAAGCCGGTGATGATGAGGTAGAACATGGTCGGGGAGATCATCGGCAGGGTCACCTTGCGGAAGATGCGCCACTTGCTCGTGCCGTCCACCCGCGCGGCCTTGTAGTAGGTTTCGTCCACCGAGGCCAGGGCGCTGGTGAGCACCAGGATCTTGAAGGGCAGCACGATCCAGATGGTGTACAGGCACAATACCAGCATCTTGGCCCAGTAGGGGCCGTCGATGAAGTCGATGGGCTCCATGCCGAAGATGCTCAGGATCAGGTTGACGAGGCCCGGGGTCACGTCGGTGGCGTCAAAGAGGTACATGAAGACCAGGCCGACGGCCAGCGTGTTGGTGACATAAGGAAGGAAGAAGATGGTCTGGAACATTTCGCGCAGCTTGGGAATGGCGGAAATGCCCAGGGAGATGGCCAGTGCCAGCAGGGTCGAAAGGGGCACGGTGATGGCCACAAGGATGAAGGTGTTCTTCACCGCCTGCAGGAAGAAGGGATCGTGCAGGACGAAGGAATAGTTATACAGGCCCACGCCCTCGCCGCTCTGGGCAGCGAAGTTGAAGCCCTCCTCGAAGGAGTAGATCAGCACGTCGATAAGCGGGTAGACCATGAAGAGGCCCAGAAAGAGGAATGCGGGCAGCAGATAGAGCCAGCCCTTCCAGCTTTTGTTTTCCATGCGTCCTCCTTAACCGATGGCGGCGAGGGTGCAGCGGATGCGGCTTTCGTCCGCCTTGCTGAAGAGCAGCACCTTTTCGGGGTCGATCATGAAGCGGACGGTCTGCGCTTCGTCGTCCATGCGGCGTGCATCGGGGTCGATGGCGCGCAGCTGGGCAGAATCCAGCGCAGGATGGCTTGCCACGACGGACACATCGCGGCCCATGATCTCCACCGCGTGCAGCGCACACTCCAGCGGGCCGTTGCCGTTCACCGTGAAGCCCTCGGGGCGGATGGCGCAGTACACCTCCTGATCCGCAAGGCCCGGCGCGGCGAGAATGGCGTCGTTGCCCACGAAAACCTGCCCGCCGGCCACGCGCCCGTGGAACACGCTGATGGGGGGCGTGCCCAGGAACCTGGCGACAAAGAGGTTGACCGGGTCGTCGTAGA
>JBGVOA010000007.1:0-3473 GCA_045126095.1 Christensenellales bacterium
AACAAGTATATCGACGAGACCATGCCCTGGTCCCTGGCAAAGTCCGAGGAGACCAAGCCCCGTCTCGGCACCGTGCTGTACAACCTGCTGGAGGCCATCCGCTTTGCCGCCATCGCTCTGGAGCCCTACCTGCCCGATACCAGCAAGCGTATCCTGGAGCAGCTGAACATCGGCAACGGCGGCCTGGAGAGCCTGACCTCCTTCGGCGGCATGGTTGCCGGTGAGAAGGTCGGCACCCCCGAGATTCTCTTTGCCCGTCTGGATCCCGTGAAGAAGATGGAGGAAATCAACGCTGTGAACGAAGCGAAGAACGGTAAGCCTGCCGAGGCTCCCAAGGCCGAGGAGAAGAAGCCCGAGAAGAAGGCTGAGCAGCCCGCCAAGAAGGAAGAGAAGAAGCACGAGGAGCCGACCTATCCCGAGGTCATTGATATCGACACCTTCTTCCAGTCCAAGATTCAGGTGGGACGCGTCCTGGAGTGCACCAATGTGCCCAAGTCCAAGAAGCTGCTGCAGTTCCGCCTGTCCTTCGGCAAGGACGGCGAGCGCACCATCCTCTCCGGCATTGCTCAGTACTATCCCAACCCTGAGGAGCTGGTGGGCAAGCAGATCGTCGCCATCACCAACCTCGCGCCCCGCAAGATGATGGGCATCGAGTCCCACGGCATGATCCTGTCTGCGGTGGACGACGAGGGCAACCTGCGCCTGGCCTCCGTGGGCGAGGGCGTGGCGGACGGCGCGCTGCTCGGCTAATATGAAGTACGAACTCTTTGATTCCCATTGCCACGTTGATGACCGCCGCTTTGACGAGGATCTCGGCGAAGTCCTGGCCCGTATGACGGAGCATGGCGTAACACGCTATGCCGTCGTCGGGTCGGACATGGCGTCCTCCAAACATGCCATCGACTTCGCGCAGTGCCATGACGGTGCGTATGCCGTCGTCGGCATCCACCCGCATGAGGCGAAAACCTATCAGGAGGGCGACCTCGATATCCTGACGGAGTGGCTGAAGCTGCCTAAGGTACAGGCCATCGGCGAGATCGGCCTGGATTACTACTACGATCTCTCGCCCCGCGACGTCCAGTTGGACGTGTGTGAGAAGCAGATGCAGCTGGCCTACCGGCTGGACGTCCCCGTGGCCTACCACGTCCGCGACGCCCATCAGGATATGCTCGATCTGATGAAAGCCCAGAAGGGCAGGCTTTCCGGTGGCATCATCCACTGCTTCTCCGGCAGCTGGGAGATCGCCAAGGAGTACCTGAAAATGGGCTACTACATCAGCTTCGCGGGCCCTGTGACCTTCAAGAAGGCGCCCAAGCTGCAGGAGGCGGCCATTAACGTGCCCCTCGATCGGCTGCTGATCGAGACGGACAGCCCCTACCTGTCCCCGGAGCCCATGCGCGGCCGCCGGAACGAACCCACTCATGTCCGCTTTGTGTGCGAAAAAATCGCGGCCCTGCGCGGCATGGATCCGGCGGAGCTGGCAGCCGTCACCACGCAAAACGCGATGAGTGTATATCGCATCAGGTGAATATCCCGGACGCTTCCCGCAGCAGGGGAGCGTCCTTTTTCCTTTGCGGATTTAATTATGAAAGAAATGGGAGTCCCGGAAAGGAAAACAGCGTGTATGCATTTCTGCATATTGCATAAAGTGAATAATCATGCTATAATTGGTGGAATAGTTTTCATGGAGGTGCGCGCATGATCACCACGGTCTGCATGAATCCCGCGCTGGACAAGACGGTCACGGTGGACTCTCTCCAAAAGGGGCAGGTTAACCGCATCCGCTCCTCCCGCACGGATGTGGGCGGTAAGGGCGTGAATGTGGCCGTGGTGGCCCGCAGGCTGCAGCTGGACGCGCAGGTCATCGGTATTGCCGGGGAGGACGGCCTCATCCGCATCCGCCAGGCGATGGATGAAGAGGGCGTGCAGCATGCCTTCCTGCCGGTGGAGGGCGCGGTGCGCGTGAACACCAAGGTCGTGAGCCTCGATGGTTCCGGCGTGACCGAATTGAACGAGTCCGGCCCTGCCATGACGGCGGACGTGCTGGCGGAGTTCTTCGCCCTGGCCCGCGGGAAGGCGCAGGGGAGCGATGCGGTGGTCATCACCGGCTCCCTCCCGCCGAATTGCCCTGCAGGCACCTACCGCGAGCTGATCCGCGCGCTTTCCGGCACGCGCTGCATCCTGGATGTGGGCGGCGCAGAGCTGGTACTGGGCGTGGAGGCGCGTCCCTTCCTGGTCAAGCCGAATCACCATGAGCTGGCGGCGGCTCTCCGCACGGAGCTGAAGACCATGGAGGATATCCGCCGGGGCGCGCAGTCGCTGGTGGACGCGGGTGCGGAGAACGTCGTGGTCTCCATGGGCAAGGACGGCGCGCTCTACGTCGGCGCGGAGGGCGCGTTCTATGCGCCGGAGGTGCCAGTGGAGGTGCATTCCACCGTCGGCGCGGGCGACGCGCTGGTGGGCGGTCTGCTCTACGGCCTGACGAAGTACGGCACGATGCGCGAGGCCTTCCGCTGCGGGGTGGCAGCCGGCACGGCCTCCGTCATGACCGAGGGGACGCAGCTGATCGTCCCGGAGGACTTCCATCGCCTGCTGGGCAGGGTTCATATCGAGGAACTGTAAAGGACAGCATATGTGGTTTCGCAGACAGAAGGTTGAGTTTACCGATAGCGTGATCGACCTGATCCCGCTCCGGCTTTATCCGCCCGAGGAGGAAATGGGCTTCGGGCAGAATTATGACTACATGATCACCCTGCACGGGCAGCGCTATGAGATCGGCCGGATTTCCCTGCGTGTGGGCGAGAGCCCCTGCGTATACTATTTCGGGCACATCGGCTATCATATCGACCCGCCCTATCGCGGTCACCGCTATGCGCGCCGGGCCTGCGAGCTACTCCGGCCGCTGATCGCCATCCACGGCAAGGAGAGCGTCGTCATCACCTGCGACCCGGACAACGTCCCCAGCCGCCGCACCATCGAGGGCCTGGGGTGCGAGCTGGAGCGCATTGTCGACGTGCCGCTGTCCATCCAGCGCCGGTGGGAGATCAGCGCGGTCAAATGCCGGTATATCTGGCGCATGTCCGCGAATAAAGAAGATTGAGCATGGAGGATGTCTGACATGGAAATGCAGATTTCCGGCGTGAAGATGCATTATGAGATCCTCGGCAGCGGCGAAAAGCGCGCGGTGCTGCTCCACGGCTGGGGCTGTTCGACGAAGCTGATGCAGCCCGTGGCCGATCACCTGATGAAGGACATGACGGTCATGGTGGTGGACTTCCCGGCCCACGGGGAGAGCGGCCGTCCGCCGGAGCCCTGGGGCGTGCCGGAGTTCGCTGCCTGCCTGAAGGAGCTGCTGCAGAAGATGGATTTTCTGCCCTGCTCGGTCATCGCGCACTCCTTTGGCGGGCGCGTGACGATCGAACTGGCCTCGGCGGACGCGGCGCTGTTTGAGCGCATCATCCTCACCGGCGCGG
>JBGVOA010000008.1:0-4016 GCA_045126095.1 Christensenellales bacterium
ACCATGCGCAACAACATCGATGAAGTCATCACCAAGGTTGCCGCGAAGCTCCGCCGCACAGTGCCGGAAGCCGCCAAGCACCACAACGTCCCCTATGCCAGCCGCGACGGTAAATGGGTCGAATCCCCCTGGAACCTGGGCAATTCCTGGTGGACGGCGGGCTTCTGGCCGGGCATGATGTGGCTCATGAATGCCCTTTCGGCGGATGAAATCTTCCACAATGAGGCCCTGCGCACCACGGAGCTGATGACCGAGGAATTCCGTGTCTACCGCCACCTCAACCATGATGTGGGATTCATGTACCTGCTCTCCTGCGGCGCGAAGCACAAGCTGCACGGCGACGAGCAGGCCAAATGGGACACCCTCCACGCCGCATCGCTGCTGATGGGCCGCTTCAACCCGACCGTCACGCCCCGCGCCGGGTACATCAAGGCCTGGGACGGCAAGGATTACGCCATCATTGACTGCATGATGAATCTGCCGCTGCTCTACCGTGCAAGCCGCGAGACCGGCGATCCGCGCTTTGCGGCGGTGGCGCGCATCCATGCGGACACGGCGGCGAAGCATTTCGTCCGCGAGGACGGCTCCTGCAGGCATATTGTCGAGTTTGACCCGGTGACGGGGGATTTCGTCCGCGAACACGGCGGTCAGGGCTGCTGCGAAGGCAGCAGCTGGAGCCGCGGTCAGGCCTGGGCGCTGTACGGCTTCACCCTGCTGACCATGAACACCGGCGAAGCCCGCGACCTGGAAACTGCCGAGAAGATCGCGCAGTACTTCGCTGCCAACATCCGCGAGGACGGCCTGACCGACTGCGATTTCCGTCAGCCGGAGGACGTCTACCGCCTGGACAACATCGCCGGAGCCTGCGCGGCCTGCGGCTTCCTCGAATTGGCGAAGCTCACCGGCAAGGCGGAATATCAGCAGGCTGCCGAGAAACTGCTGGACGGCCTGATTGACCGCTGCTGCGACCTTGACCCGGAGGGCCCGTACTGCGGCCTCCTGACCCACTGCACCGCCGCCTACCATGACGACAACGTAGGCACCCACACCAACATCACCTACGGCGATTACTTCTTCGTGGAGGCGCTGTGCAAGGTGAAGGGCGTTGACCCCATGCTGTGGATCTGACGAGGGGATTGCTGATGAAGTATACCGAAACCCTGGACTGGATCCTGGACAAGCGCGGGGCGAAGCTCGGAGACGAAGCGGCATACAAGGAGAATATCGATTTTGTGCATTCGCTGGGGCTGAAGTGCGATTGCGTCGGCTGGAGCAAGATCGACCTTGCCTCGCCCCGGGCGGAGGAGATCCTCGCGGCTATTGAGCGCTTCTGTAAGGAGAACGGCTGGAGCGCGCGGGGCATGTATAACCGCACCTTCACAGGGGAGAGCGACTGGTACGAAATCCGCTTTGCCCAGGCGAAGGAGGACTTCTCCAAATACAATGATTTCCGCGAGGTTCCGGACGAAAACGGCGGCACGGTGAAGGTACGCACGGTCAAGGCGTTTCACGAGCCGAATCCCGTCCCCAGGTGGTGCACCCTCGACGCCATGCTGGTGCCGGAGCACTTCCGGGAGGTCTGCGTCCATGAGGGCTGGGCGGATATCGAATTCTGCTGGGCCCAGGACAAGGGCAAGTACGCCGCGCCCCAGTACTTCCACCTCTATGCGCGCCATGCGGTCGGGCACATGACGGAAAGCGCGTTCTTCCACTGGTACGCCGAAGGGATGCGGGAGCATGATCCCCGGCTGACGGCGCGTATGATGGCGCTGGGCGGCTCGCTGCCCCGTTTGATGGATGTGTTCTGCGACCTGATGCTTTCCCTGCCCCGATGCTATCTGGGTGCCGAGCTGCCTGAAGGTGGGTTCGCGGGCGCGTACCTGCCGGCGGACTCTCAATTCGGCACCGGACGGCAGCACGTCCTCGTTCACCGGGATGCGGCAGAGCTGCTGCTTGGCTGCAAGGCGCTCCCGTCCTCCGCTTTGACGCCTGTGCCGGTGCTGGACGCGTTCCTGCCCGGTTACGGGCCGGTGGCGGCGACGCGGCAGCCGATTCCGGCGCAGTCCGTCCGCGACGAGCTGCTCCGGGCGTACGAGCTGCTCAAGGCAGCCGACCGCCCAGTGCGCATGGTGCCGGAGAAGGAAGCGCTGAAGCTCCTGCGGGCGGCGAAGAAGGCCCGCAAGGAGGACTTCTCCAAAGCCCTGCCCAAGGTGAAAGCTGCTTTGCTGGCGGACACGCCGTATGCACTCCTTTTGCCGTACTACCTGATCGCCGACGGCGGCTATCTCTCCGATGAGTACGAGCTGCTGTCCCAGTCCCGCGCGGAGGCGGAAAATGCGGACTTCCACCGTGCTTTGGCGGCTGAGGAGCTGCTGGAAGTCAAGCCCGACGGCGTGGTCATCGCGAGTTGTGCCGACGGCGATACGGTGCTGCTGCTGGCGGACGGCGCGGTCATCCGCTTCAGCCACGAAGCGCCGGAGGAAATCAACCGCTGGCCCAGCCTGCCGCAGTTTGTGGCGGATGCGATCACAGAGGACGAATAATGCGCATCCCCCGGGGGTATCGACTCAACCCGGGGGATTTTCGTGAAGTTTTTTGCGGATGGGACTAACCGTTTCCTCATCCGTGCCACTATACAGGTGAAAACAGCTGTTGTGCCCGTGGACGCGCGGGCAGAAAGGAAGCAGGCATGACCACCAACGACCGCATCGCGGACATGTCCCGTACGGTGTACGCCTGGAGCGCCGCCCGCACGGCCACGGCAGCCGACGCGGAGGACCTCTCCCAGGAGGTGCTGCTGGAGATGCTTCGCGCCGCACCGAATTTGAAGGAGGCGCGGGCCTTCTACGGCTTCATGTGGGCCGTGGCGGGAAATGTGTACCGGGGCTGGATGCGGAAGAAGCGCGCGCCGTCCGCCGAATTGACGGAGGCAGTGGCTGATCCCGCAGAACCCTTCGCGGCGGTGGAGGTTGCGGACGACCTGCGTCTTTTGCGAAGGGAGCTGTCGCTGCTGGGCCGGCAATGCCGTCAGGCCGCCGTGGGCTATTATGTCCGCGGGATGAAGGTCGCCCAGGTGGCGGCGGAAATGGGCGTGAGCGTCAGCATGACCAAATACCTGCTGTTCAAGGCACGGAATACCATCCGGGAGGGCATGGAAATGGAAAGAACCTATGGCGAACAGAGCTATCACCCGCGCAGGCTCGACCTGCGCTACTGGGGCCATGGCCCCAATCACTACTACGGCATGGCCGGGACGCTGTTGCGGCAGAATATTCTGCTGGCCTGCTACAACGACGTGCTCACGGCGGAGCAGATTGCCCTTGCTGTGGGCGTGGGCCTGCCCTACATGGAGGAGGATCTGGCGCAGCTGACCGAGGTGAGCCTGCTCACGCGGGACGGCGCAGGCCGCTACCGCACCAACATCGTCGTATTCACGGAGGACTACAACCGCGAGGCTGCCGCGCTGATCGCCCCGCAGGTGCAATCCATCGCAGAGGCGGTGAAGGACTGTTTTGGCGGCGTGGCGCAATCCATCCGCGCGCTGGGCTTTGAGGGCTGCGACATGAATGCGGCAACGCTGCGCTGGCAGCTGGCGGCGCTGCTGCTGCACCGGGCGGTGATCTGCATGGCGGGGGAGGCGGCCGCGCCGGAGCTGCCCTGCGACAAGTGGGGCGTGCCCTGCGTCTGCTGGGGTGTGGAGCAACCCGCGCAGGGAGCGGATGACCCCTTCGCCTTCGGCGCGTCCTGCATGGACAACAGCCGGGGCGACCGGGTGCAGTGCATGGATTTCCCTGTCAACGGGGAGATGGTGCATCACAAGCTCTATCAGGTCAGCTGGGTCAATGTGTTCCTGGCCATCGCCCGGGGCGAGGCGGACGGCCTGTCCGAGAATGATGCGGCCATCGCGGCGGAGCTGGTGCGGATGGGCTACGTCCGCCGCACGGAGGACGGTCTGCGGGTCTGCTGCCCGGTGCTGTCCAATGCGCAGTACACGGCGCTGGTGGAGCTGATCGCCC
>JBGVOA010000009.1:0-5890 GCA_045126095.1 Christensenellales bacterium
GTTCCTGAACAACATCTGCACCCACATCGTCGATATCGACTTCCACCAGGTCAAGCTGTACGTGGGCAACTACGACTTCTGGTACGAGTCCTCCAAGATGATGCAGGCCCTGATGAAGGATCAGAAGAAGCGCCGCGACGATAAGATCAAGGAGCTGCGCGACTTCATCCAGCGCTTCTCCGCCAACAAGTCCAAGGCCAAGCAGGCGACCAGCCGCCGCAAGCTGCTGGACCAGCTGACCATCGAGGAGATGCCCGCGTCCTCCCGCCGTTACCCCTGGGTCAACTTCCAGCCTGACCGCGAGGCCGGCAAGGACATCCTGAAGGTGGAGAACCTCTCCTACATTCAGGATGGCGTGCAGCTGCTCAAGGACGTGTCCTTCATCGTCACCAAGGGCGAGAAGATCGCCATCGTCGGCGCCAACGAGCAGGCGCAGACCGCGCTGTTCAAGATCCTGACGGAGGAGCTGGAGCCCACCAGCGGCGCCTTCAAGTGGGGCATCACCATCTCCACCAGCTACTTCCCCAAGGACAACGGCCCCTACTTCGACGGCTGCCCGCTGAACATGATCGACTGGTTTGCCCAGTACTGCCCGGACATGCTGGAGTCTGACAAGCGCGACCTGCTGGGCCGCATGCTCTTCCGTGGCGACGACGTGTACAAGATGGTCAACGTCCTCTCCGGCGGCGAGAAGGTGCGCTGCATGCTCTCCCGCATGATGCTCTCCGGCGCGAACTTCCTCATGCTGGATCAGCCCACCAACCACCTGGATCTGGAGTCCATCACCGCGGTGAACAACGCGCTGATCAACTTCCCCGGCAACGTGATCTTCACCAGCCAGGACCATCAGTTCGTCACCACCATCGCCGACCGCATCATCGAGATCAAGGACGACGGCACCATCGCCGACTACTACTGCAACTACGAGGAGTACCTCGAGAAGATCAAGAACAGCTGATTGTTCATATGACCGCAGAGGCACTTGCTTCTGCGGTCTTTTGCATAAGGAGGAATCCCCATGTTCCGCGAACTCGCAAGAAAAAACAAGCGCCTTCCCCATGAAGCCTGCATTGTCCTGCTGAAAAGCGAGCGTCGGGGCGTGCTTTCCGTCCACGGGGACGATGGCTACCCCTACGGCATGCCCATGAACCACTACTACCATGACGACGGCTGCCTCTACTTCCACTGCGGCCGCGCCGGACACCGCCTGGACGCGCTGAGGGCAAACGATAAGGTCAGCTACTGCGTGATGGACAAGGGCGTGCGCCTCGAGGGCGAGTGGGCCTACAACGTGCGGAGCGTCATCGTCTTTGGGCAGGTGGAGATCATCGACGACTGGGACGTGATGGTGGATATCACCACCCGTCTGAGCCGCCAGTTCCCCTGCAGCGAGGAGTACATCCGCAAGGAGATCGCCCAGTCCGGCAAGGGCACGCTGCTGCTGAAGCTGACCCCGGAGCACATCTGCGGCAAGCTGGTCAACGAGGCGTAAGGCGCAG
This sequence comes from Christensenellales bacterium, assembly GCA_045126095.1. Taxonomy (GTDB): domain Bacteria; phylum Bacillota; class Clostridia; order Christensenellales; family Aristaeellaceae; genus UBA11524. The sequence goes on from JBGVOA010000009.1 coordinate 1,500, forward strand.
CCGTACATTTCCATCCATTTCTCTTGCAAAAAAGCTGTTTCACGCAGGCCTTCTGGTGGTATTATATCAGTGTCCAAAGCAATCACAACCATCAAGGAGGTTCACCCATATGAAGAAGTATGTTTGCGATGTTTGCGGCTGGGTTTACGACGAGGCGGAGGGCTACCCCGAGGCTGGCATTGCTCCCGGTACGAAGTTCGAGGATCTTCCCGAGGATTTCGAGTGCCCCCTGTGCGCCGTGGGCAAGGATCAGTTCAGCGAGGAGTAAGCGCCCCCCGGTTTCCCGGAACAGCATTCTAATGAGGAGTGAGTCCCATGCACATCACTGACGATATCCGCTATGTGGGCGTGAATGACCATGATATCGATCTCTTCGAAGGCCTGTACCCCGTACCGGACGGCGTAAGCTACAATTCCTACGTCATTGTGGATGAGAAGATCGCCGTGCTCGATCCCGTCGACCAGCATTTCGGCGACGAGTGGCTTGCCAACGTCCACGAGGCGCTGAAGGGCCGTCAGCCGGATTATCTCGTTGTCCACCACATGGAGCCCGACCACTCTGCCAACCTTGCCCGCTTTATGGACGAGTTCCCCGGCGCGGTGGTTGTCGCCTCCGACAAGGCGTTCACGATGATGAAGGCCTACTTCGGCAAGGATTATGCCGACAACCGCCGCATCGTCCGTGATGGCGACAAGCTGGTTCTTGGCACGCACACGCTGGCCTTCATCGCCGCGCCCATGGTGCACTGGCCGGAGGTCATGATGAGCTTCGACGAAGCGACGGGGACGCTCTTCTCCGCCGACGGCTTCGGCAAGTTCGGCGCGCTGGATCAGGAAGATGGCGGTTGGGCCTGCGAGGCAAGGCGCTACTACTTTGGCATCGTGGGCAAGTACGGCACGATGGTGCAAAACGTGCTGAAGAAGGCCGCTGCGCTGAAGATTGACCGCATCTGTCCGCTGCATGGCCCCGTGCTGGAGAGCGAGCAGCTGGCGGAGACGCTGCGCCTGTACGGCATCTGGTCTTCCTACGGCGTGGAGAGCGAGGGCGTGACCATCGCCTATGCCTCCATCTACGGCCACACCGCCGAGGCTGCGCTGGCCCTTGCCGCTGACCTGGAGGCAAAGGGCGTGAAGGTCGCCGTGCATGACCTGTGCCGCACGGAGATCTACGAGGCCGTGGAGGACGCCTTCCGCTACGGCAAGCTGGCGCTGGCTTCCGTCACCTACAACGGCGACGTGCTGCCGCCCATGCGGGCCTTCCTGCACCACCTGAGCAGCCGCGCGTACCAGAACCGCACCGTCGCGCTGATCGAGGCGGGCTCCTGGGCCCCCATGGCCGCGAAGGTCATGACCGAGCTGCTCTCCCCCTGCAAGAACCTGAGCATGCTGGAGAACTCCGTGCGCATCCTCGGTTCCATGAGCGAGGAGAACCGCAGGCAGATCGCCGCCATGGCGGACGCGCTGCAGTAATTTCATGGAAGCAAAGACAACCCGTCCTGCATTGTACAGGCGGGTTATCTTTTTTGCGCTGACTGCATCTTATTTCACACTTTACGCCACATCGCATTCATGGTACAATGATTGCAGCGACAACGGAGGGGGCATGTTATGCAGCCGACCATCCTGTATATCCACGAGCCGGAGGCTCGCCTTACCCCGGAGGCGCTGCGCAATCTCTGGGCCGGACTGTCCGCGGAGGAGGATTGCGCGTGGCGTCTGGAACGCTGCCGGGCGCAGCGCAGGGGCGAATGGCTGATCCTGCTGGACGAGGCCTTCGACGGCCGCCATTTGACGAACCGCCTGCGCCGCCTGTCGCGCAAGCTCGCCGCGCCGGTGATGCACATTTCCCACGATGAGCGGCTGAATGAGATGTCCCTGCACGTCTGGAAGCAGGGGCAGACCGCCGTCACCCTTTCTGCAGACGGCACAGGGGCAAGCCTGCCGCTGCTCAGCCGGGCGCTGGGCTGGCAGGTCCATCGCGACGGACCCGACCCGGAGGCCTTCGCAGCGCTCTTCGGCTGGACGGACGTCGACGCCGTGCACAGCCTGTGCAGTGCCATCCGCCCCGCCCGAGCGCTGCCGCATCTGACGAAACTGATGGGGATTGATCCCTTTGAAGCATGGAGGACGATCACATGAAGCACTACACCTTTGGCGTAGACTACTACCCGGAACATTGGCCCCGCGAGCGCTGGGCCACCGACGCAAAGATGATGCGTGAGATGGGCATCGAGATCGTCCGCATGGGCGAGTTCTCCTGGGCGATGTTCGAGCCCCGGGAGGGCGAGTTCCACTTTGAGGTGCTGGACGAAGCTATTGAGCTGCTGGCCGCTGAGGGCATCGACGTGATCCTCGGCACCCCCACCGCAGCGCCGCCGGCGTGGATCATTGAGCGCAATCCGGAGATTCAGCCCACCGACTGGCACGGACACCAGCGCTTCTTTGGCGGACGGCACCATGACTGCCAGTCGAACCCCGTCTACCGCGAGCATATCCGCCGGTATGTGACCGCCTTTGCGGCGCACTTTGCGGACAATCCTGCCGTCGTGGGCTGGCAGGTGGACAACGAGCTGGGCAACAGCCACGGCGACCTGTGCTACTGCCCCAGCTGCGAGGCCCGCTTCCGCCTGTGGCTGAAGGAGAAGTACGGCACAATTGAGGAGGTCAACCGCGCCTGGGGCACCGCCTTCTGGAGCCAGGGATACCCGGATTTCGAACACATCCACGCGCCCAAGATCTCCGCAGCGTGGGGGCAGAATCCCTCGCAGGATCTGGACTGGCGGCGCTTTTCCTCTGACCTGGTGTGCGAATTCCATCAGTTCCAGGCGGATATCCTGTGCGCCGCCGCACCGGACAAGTTCATCACCCACAACCTGATGGGCTTTTCCTCCAAGCCCAGCTACTACAAGCTTGGCGAGCAGCTCGACTTCGCCTCCCACGATCAGTACCCCGGCGGCCACTTCCATGCCCGGCATGATGAGTACCGCGCCGACTGGCATGCTGCGGAGCTGGATTTCATCCGCGCAGTATGTAAAAGCCCCGACGGGGGCCAGAAGCCCTTCTGGATCATGGAGCAGCAGAGCGGCATCACCGGCTGGGAGGTGCTGGGACGCACGCCCAAGCCCGGTCAGCTGGGACTGTGGGCCATGCAGTGCGTCGCCCACGGCGCGGACACGATCGTATTCTTCCGCTGGCGCTCCTGCGCGATGGGCACGGAGCAGTACTGGCACGGACTGCTGCCCCACAACGGCGTGCCGGGCCGCTATTTCCGCGAGGTGGAGGGCTTCATGAAGCAGTATGCCCCCCTGCTGCGGGAGCTGCGCGGCGCTCTGCCCCAGGCCGAGGTGGCGATCCTGCGCTCCTATGACCAGGAGTATGCCTTCCAGATTCAGCCCCACCACCCCCGGCACAACTACGTCCAGCACCTGATGGCCTATTACAAGGCGCTCCACCGCGCCAATGTTTCCGTGGACTTCGTGGGCGAGCACCACGACTGGTCGGGCTACAAGGTGCTGATCGCGCCGCTGCAGTTCCTGATGACTCCTGAGCATGCTGCAAAGCTCCGCAACTACGTGGCGCAGGGCGGTCATCTGCTGCTGTCCTGGCGCTCAGGCGTGAAGGACGCCACCAATCTCTGCCACACCGAGGGCGCGGTTCCCTGCCTGGTGGACGATCTGTGCGGCCTCCAGCTGGCCGAATACGACTGCCTGCGCGACGCGACCGGCACTGTCCGCTGGGACGGCACGGAATATGAGTGCCAGCACTGGTGCGATATCGTCCAGCTCACCACCGCCGAGGCGCTGGCTTCCTACGGGCACGACTTCTATGCTGGTACGCCCGCCGTCACCCGTAATATTTTCGGCTTGGGTCTGACCTACTATGCGGGTACGACCCCCGGCGCGGAGTTGGCGGACTGCATTGTGGCGAAGCTGCTGGCGGACGCCGGAATCGCGGCGCTGGCGGACACCCCACACGGGGTCGAGGTCGTCCGCCGCGTGAAGGACGGTTGCACCTGGCTGTTCCTGCTCAATCACAACGCCCAGACGGAAACTGTCCGGATGCCCGAGGGCTTCACACCTTGGGATGACATGCCCTGGGATGGCATGTTGCAGCCCTATTCTGCGCGGGTATTCATCCGCCGCTGAGCCGGTCTTACCGCCTTCGGCCGCCCCCCTTACCTCAAAGACATCGGTAGAATACGCCGGGGGAGAGCGCCCGCAGCTCTCCCCCTCCTGAATAGAAAAAATGAAAAAATCTGAAATTTGTACTTGCGTTTTTCCTCTGACTATGCTATACTATCAAATGTGGCTGACAGAGATGCTGCCACGAGAGGAATGTTTGGGGCATTAGCACAGTTGGTAGAACGAACCAACCGTACGTTAACCCCAACG
>JBGVOA010000010.1:0-8214 GCA_045126095.1 Christensenellales bacterium
TCGTTGGGCACAAATCCGCCGTCGGTCATGGACTGCTCCACCACCGGGTGACGGCCCTCCTCGATCTCCAGCACGCCTTCGTCGTTCATCTGCGGGCGGACGTAGTGGTTGCTGACTGCGATGCGGGCCAGGGACAGCAGCGCGTCCAGCGTTTTGAGGGCCATGGCGGTGCGCTGGATGCGGCTGATCTGCGCGGCGATCTCCTCGCGGATCTCGGTGAAGAGCTGCATTTCCAGCCGCACGGACTGCTCCTGCGCGCCGACGATCTTCGTCTCGATCTCCTTGAGCTCCGGGGTCATGTAGCGCTCGCAGTTCGCCAGCGTCTGCTTGCGAACATAGCGCATGGGCACCAAATCGTAATAGGACTTGGTGACCTCGATGTAGTAGCCGAAAACCTTGTTGTACTGCACGCGGAGGTTGCGGATGCCCGTGGCCTCGCGCTCGCGCTGCTCCAGCTCGACGATCCACTGCTTGCCGCTGGTGGAGGCCTCGCGGTACTCGTCCAGCAGGGAGCTGTAGCCATCGCGGATGATGCCGCCCTCGGTGATGGCGATGGGCGCATCGGGGTGGATGGCACGCTCCAGGAGGTCGGTCAGGTCGGGCAGCGGGTCCAGCGCCTCGCAGATCTCGCGTACCGCATCGCTCTGACACCCTGTAAGCAGCTCGCGGATGGCAGGCACCTTCTGCATAGATGCGCACAGCGCCAGGCAGTCGCGGGCGCTCAGGGACTTGTACGCCACCTTGGACAGCAGGCGTTCCACGTCGTAGACCCCCTGCAGCTCGTCCAGCAGCGTCATCGTCAGCACATGCTGGCCGGTGAACTCCTCCACCGCGTCCAGGCGGCGCTCGATCTTCTCCCGGTTGACCAGCGGCTGCTCGATCCAGGTGCGCAGCAGTCTTCCGCCCATGGCCGTGGCCGTCTTGTCCATCAGGGCCAGGAGCGATCCCTTGCGCACGCGGCCGCGGATGGACTCCGTCAGCTCCAGATTGCGGCGGGTGTTGCGGTCCAGCAGCATCGTCTCCGCACCCTGATAGATGCGCAGCTCCGTGATGTGCTGCAGGGCGTTCTTCTGCGTGTCAGCCAGGTAGCGCATCAGCGCGCCCGCCGCACAGGCCGCCGCCTTGTATTCCTCGCTCAAGCCCAGGGGGGACAGGTCGCTCAGGTGGAAGTGACGACAGAGGGCCTCGGCAGCGTTCTGCAGCTGATACCACGCGCCGGGCTGCTCGGAGGCGCCGGGCACTTCCCTGCCCATGCACTCGCGGAGCTTCACCATGTCGCTGACGATGACCTCCATCGGCGCGATGCGGGCCAGCTCGTCCGCCAAGGTGTCGGCGGGGTTCGTCACCTCATGCACGAAGAACTCGCCCGTGGACACGTCCGCGAAGGCCAGGCCTGCCCGATCCGGCGCGAAGCACACGGAGAGCAGGAAGTTGTTGGCCTTCTCGTCCAGCATGCTGGATTCGATCACCGTGCCGGGGGTGATGATGCGGGTGATGCCCCGCTGCACCAGACCCTTGGCCAGCGCAGGATCCTCCATCTGCTCGCAGATGGCGACCTTGTAGCCCTTGGCGATGAGCCGCTGCACATAGGTGTCCACGGCATGATGGGGCACGCCGCACATGGGCGCGCGCTCCTGAAGGCCGCAGTCGCGCCCGGTCAGCGTCAGCTCCAGCTCGCGGGACACGAGCCGCGCGTCATCGAAGAACATCTCATAAAAGTCGCCCAGGCGGAAAAAGAGGATGCAGTCCTTGTTCTCCGCCTTCATCTGCAGATACTGCTGCATCATCGGTGTCAGGCCAGCCATAGGTACCTCACTTCTTGTCTGTCAGATATCAAAACGCCGCTGATCAGTGGCATCCCGCGCAGCCGGCACAGTTGCCGCTGCAGCCGCCTTCGTCCTCGGTTTCGCCGGTGACGACCAGGCGCAGGATGCGGTTGACGTTGCCCATCAGGTCGTTGTACTTCTGCTGGGCCTCGCGCATCTGCTGCACCAGCTCGTTCTCGTCCAGGGCGGTCTGCGCATCGGCGTAGGCCTTGCCGGCGGCGGCGAACTCCTCGCGGGAGGCCGTACCGGTCTGCATCAGCTGCTCGAAGGCGTTGCGCTTCTCCACGAAATTGGCAACCAGCGCAGTGGCCTCCGCATCGGCGGACAGCTGCTGCTCGTACTCCTGCATCTTCTGGTAGTAGCCCGTTTCGAGGATGGCCTGGGCCAGCTCCTGGGCCTTCATCATCACTTCACGCATGGTTTCATACCTCCGTTAAATCCGTTCTGCCATAAGGGTGTTGTTCTTCATTTCGGTCACGCGGACGCGGACGATCGTGCCGATATCCGCCTCCGTTCCGGGGAATGTGATGGACACGCCGTGCCGCCCGTGGCCGGAGACGGCTTTGTCGCTGCGGCGGCTCAGTCCCTCCACCAGCACCTCTTCCTCCGTGCCGAGGAAGCGGGTCATGGCCTTGCGCTGCCCGGCTTCCTGCGCTGCGATGAGGCGCTTGATGCGGTCCGTGGCCACATCCTCAGGGATCTGATCGTCCATCCCCGCCGCCACAGTGCCCGTGCGGGGGCTGTAAATAAAGGTGAAGGCCGAGTCGTAGCCGACCTCCTCCACAATGGACAGTGTGTCCAGGAACTGCTCCTCCGTTTCACCGGGGAAGCCGACGATGATGTCCGTCGTAAGCCCGATGCCCGGCACCGCCGCACGGAGCTTGCGCACCTTGTCCAGGTACATTTCGCGGGTGTAGCGGCGGTTCATGCGGCGGAGGATCTCGTCATTGCCATGCTGCACCGGCAGATGGAACTGCGGCAGGATGTGCTTCGACTGCCCCAGCACCTCGATCAGCTCATCAGACAGGTCCTTGGGATGGCTGGTCATGAAGCGGATGCGCGGGATGCCGATCGCATCCAGCTGGCGCAGCAGCTCCGGGAAATTCATGCCATTTTCGAGGCCCTTTCCATAGCTGTTGACGTTCTGTCCCAGGAGCATGATCTCCTTGACGCCGGACGCATGCAGCTCCCGTGCCTCGGCGAGGATGGCCTCCGGTTCGCGGCTGCGCTCCCGGCCACGCACATAGGGCACGATGCAGTAGGAGCAGAAGTTGTCGCAGCCGTACATGATGGTGATGTAGGCTGCGTCGGTGCGGAGGCGGCGGACAGGCAGGTTCTCGGCGATGGAATCCTCGTCCTCCACCACGACCACGGCGCGGTCGGAGTTGATCGTGCGATGCAGCAGCTCCGGCAGCCGCCAGATGTTGGACGTGCCGAAGGCCAGGTCGACAAACTTGTACTGCTTCAGGATCTTCTCCGCCATGCCGGGCTGCTGGATCATGCAGCCGCACACGGCGATGATGAGGTTCGGGTTCTTCTTGCGGACTTCCTTGAGCCAGGTGACATTGCCCAGGGCGCGGCGCTCGGCGTTGTCGCGCACGCAGCAGGTGTTGAAGATGACGAAGTCCGCCTCCTCGCGGGTGGCGGCTTCGGTCATGCCCATATCGGTCAGCATGCCGGAGAGCTTCTCCGAGTCGTGGGCGTTCATCTGACAGCCGTAGGTGACCACATGGTAGGAGCGCGGACGGTTCGCCATCGCGGCGACCTGCGCGGCGTATTGCCGCTGTTCAGCCAGCTGCTCCTTCGTGATGATAACAGGCTTGCGTTCAGCCATGTGAATTACTCCTTATCCGGCTGTGCGCCGGTTTCCTTTTTCAGCACTTCCCGAAGCGGCGGACGAGTGCGCCGTCTGGTCATCTCCACCAGCCCCAGGGAGGTCAGCCCGTGCACGACCGTCTTCACACGGTCGCTGGCAAAGCAGCTTTCCAGCTCCTTCAGCACCCGCTGGCGATGCGCCGGGTCGTGCATGTCGATCATGTCGATGATGATGATGCCGGAGCAGTTGCGCAGCCGCACCTGCCGGGCAATCTCCTGCGCGGCCTCGAGGTTCAGCTGCAACACCGTCTCCTCCAGGCTCTTGTCGCCGGTGAATTTGGCAGTATTCACGTCGATGACGGTCATCGCCTCGCAGGGATCTAAGACCAGATTGCCGCCGCTTTTCAGCCAAACGCGCCTTTCCAGGCCCTGGGCCAGCTGGTTGCTGATCCGCCCCACATGGAAGAGGTTGTCCCCCATCACCATCGTCGGCGCGATGGGCGCAAGGTGACTTGCCAGCGCCGCGTCGTTGGTAACGATGCGGTCGATGCCCCGGGGGCGGTAGTCGTCGATCACCGCGTCCAGGAGCGTGCGCGGCGCATGCAGCACCGAGGGCGCATGGGCCGTGGGAGCCTTCGCGGCGATCTCCTGCCAGGTTGTCCACAGCCTCTCCGCCTCATTGCGCAGTAGGGCTTCGTCCGCCTCCAGAGAGGAGGTGCGCATCACCAGGCCAAAGCGGCCCCCGGAAATCTCCGCACCCAGCGCCTTCAGCCGCTTGCGGTCAGCATCCTTCGTGATGCGGCTGCTGACGGCAATCTGCTGCGTCATGGGCGAAAGGAGGACGTACTCCCCCGCCAGGTTGATCTCTCGGGTCAGGAACGCGCCCTTTACGCCCTGGGCCGCCTTGCGCACCTGCACCATAATCCGGTCGCCGCTGCGCAGCGGAGGCAGTTCCTTCGCGGCGTGCTCCTCCAGCGGGAGGAAGCCAGCCTTGTCCTGGCCGATGCTCACGAAGGCCGCCTTCATGCCGGGCACCACGCGCTCCACGCGGCCCAGAAGGATCGCTTCGTCCGCCGCAGCCTTGTCCTCCGGCAGATACTCCACCAGATGGCCATCCTCCAGGATGGCGATGTCGCGGGTTTCCCCGCAGCGCACCCAGATCTCGCGCATCACAGCGTCTCCAGAGGAGCCAGCTCCCCGGCGGGGTCCAGGCCCAGAAGGGCGTTGCGCACCACCATCGCGCGGGGCGCTGCCTCAAGGCCGCAGAAGGCCGCCAGCGCGTCCAGCAGCATGCTGGGCTTGCAGGCCAGGCGCTCGGTCAGGGTCATCACGGCATGCAGGGCATTGCCCTCCATGGTCAGGGTATGGATGAGGGGGCGGATGTCCGTCTCCTTCATGCCGGACTTGGTGCGGCGCATGGCGATGACGGACTCCTGCCGGAGGAAGTCCGCCAGCTTGTCCGCAAAGGCACGGGCCGCCGCATCGTCCAGGATATCAATGGTGTAATCCGCCGCCTGCACAGCCGCCATCAGGGCCAGGTGCTGATCAGGCAGCACCTTTGCCTCGGAAAGCTGCATGTCCGGGGGCATCGCGCCATTCATGGCCGCGAGGAAGGCTTCCGGGGTGACCTCACGCTCCAGCTGCACCTCCATGATCTCGCGCTTGCCGGAATAGCCGGTGGAAAGCGCAGAGGCGAAGGTCAGCAGGATATGCGGGTTGAAGCCCTTCGAGTAGCTGACCGGAAGGCCGGAACGGCGCAGGGCGCGCTGCACGGCCCGCTGGATGTCCAGGTGACCGATATGGCGCAGACGCGGGGACTTTTCAAACACTGCCATCATCCGCAAAACGAACACACTCCCTTGAAGCGCTGCAGTCCGCAGCCGTTGCAGCCCTTACGGCAATCCTTGGTGGTGGTGGCCTGGTCGGCCTTTTCCTTTTCGCGCCAGAGGAATTCCTTGGTCACGCCGCAGTCGATGAAATCCCAGGGCAGGATCTCATCCTTCTCGCGGCGGCGGAAGGCGTAGAAGGCCGGGTCGATGCCCGTCTCCTGGAATGCCTCGCGCCAGGCCTCGTAGCGGAACTGCTCACCCCAGCCATCCAGGATGCAGCCCTTTTCAAAGGCGCGCAGCAGCACCTGACCCATGCGGCGGTCGCCGCGGGCGAAGCAGGCCTCCAGATAGCTCAGGTCGCTCTCATGATAGTTGAAGTTGACGCCCTTGACCTGCTTGAGGGCCTGCACCAGGTGGCGCTGCTTTTCGCGCACGACCTCCTGGGTGTCCTGGGGCTCCCACTGGAAGGGGGTGAAGGGCTTGGGCACGAACACGGAGGCGCTGCAGGTGACGCGCAGGCCCTTGGCGCGCTGCTCCTTGGGCACGGCGAAGTACTCGCGGATGACCTTGCGGGCCAGATCGGCAATGCCGTCCAGATCCTCGTAGGTTTCCGTGGGCAGGCCCATCATGAAGTACAGCTTGACGCTGGACCAGCCGCCCTGGAAGGCGTCGCGCACCTTCTCGATCAGGTCCTCCTCGGTCACGCCCTTGTTGATCACGTCGCGCAGGCGCTGAGTGCCGGCCTCGGGGGCGAAGGTGAGAGAGGTCTTGCGCTCCTTCTGAGTTTCCTCCAGCGCGTCCTTGAGGATGCTGTCCAGACGCAGGCTGGGCAGGCTGATGGAAACGCGCTTTTCCTTCATCCGGCGGATCAGCTCGCGGATCAGCTCCGCCAGGCAGGTGTAGTCGCCGGAGGACAGGCTGGAAAGGCTGATGTCCTCGTAGCCGGTGGCGTTTTCCAGGCTGACGGCCAGGTCGGCCAGGCGCTCCAGGCTGCGCTCACGCACGGGGCGGTAGAGCATGCCTGCCTGGCAGAAGCGGCAGCCGCGGGTGCAGCCGCGCATGATCTCCAGCATGATGCGGTCATGCACGATGTCCGTGTAGGGCACAGGGATCTCCGTGGGATAGTAGGTGCTGTCCAGATCGGTGATGATGGCCTTCAGCACGCGCTCGGGAGCTTCGGCGCAGTTGGGCTGCATGGCGGCGATGGTGCCGTCCGCATTGTAGCTGACGTCGTAGAGCGCAGGCACATACACGCCCTGCACCTTGCACAGAGCCTTCAGGATCTCCAGGCGGGTTTTGCCAGTCTTCCGGCCCTCCAGGATGACGCGGTTCAGCTCGATGATCTGCTCCTCGCCGTCGCCCACCATGAAGGCGTCGATGAGCTCCGCCAGGGGCTCCGGATTGAAGGCGCAGGGGCCGCCGGCAACGACGATGGGCGCGTCCTCCGCGCGGTCGCAGGACTTGAGCGGGATGCCGCCGAGCTTCAGCATCGCCAGCACATTGGTGTAGCTCATCTCATACTGAAGGGTGAAGCCCACCACGTCGAACTCGCTGATGGCATGGCGGCTCTCCAGGGAGAACAGCGGCACGTTCTCCTCTTCCATCAGGGCCTTCATGTCCACCCAGGGCATGAACACGCGCTCGCAGAGCATGTCCGCCTGGCCGTTGATGCCATGGTAAAGGATCTTCATGCCCAGGTGGGACATGCCGATCTCGTATGTATCCGGGAAACAGAAAGCGAAGCGCAGGGCTGCATCGTCCCAGGGCTTGACGGTGGTGTTCATTTCGCCGCCGGTGTAGCGCGGGGCCTTCTGAACCTTCTCCAGCATCGCTTCTATCTTGTCATGCATGGTCAAAGCGATTTCCTCCTTCCCTTTCCGGCAAATGCCGGAGGGCATAATCACGCACCTTATAATGTACCATTTTTCGCGCCGTTGGTCAATGGTTTTGGTGCAGGAAAGTTTCCTTAACGCGCCATGCAGCATCAAAAAATTCTTCATTTTCACCACCAGAAGCGCCTGTGCGAAAAATTTGTCGAACCTCTTTATTGTGCGCATTTGTATGGTATAATGGTATTTGCACCATTCCCCGTGCATAATGTTTTGCATGCCATCAAGCAAACGCGCGCTCTTTCAGGAGGACAAAATGTACACAAAGGAGCACCTGCTGAAGTACCCATACTTCGAGCAACTGATCAAGTCCGGCGATATAAGCAATGTGCTCGATTCGCTCACCGGGCTCATTTCCAGGCAGCATATCATCGGCTTCATCCAGAGCCTTGTGGACAGCAGAGTCCCCTTCTCTATGGCGCTCCTGGATCTGGACAATTTCAAATTTATCAACGATACCTATGGCCACAAAATCGGCGATGGCGTGCTGGCCGGAGTGTCCAGTGATCTGCAGCAGTACCTCGGGGACTATGCCGTTGCGGGCCGTTACGGCGGCGACGAATTCCTGATTGTCAACTTCCGCGATCTCAGCTACGACGAGATCAAGGTTTTCTTCGCAGGCCTTTATTCCGACTATCGGGTGCTGCGCAAGAACATCCTCCTTGATGACTACGAGCCCTTCATCACCGGAACGATCGGCAGCGCCGTATTCCCCCGCGACGCACAGGATTACGCGTCCTTGTTCACTCAGGTGGATAAAACGCTCTACCGAGGCAAAACCAAGGGCCGGAACTGCTACATCATCTATGTGGAGGAAAAGCACAAGGACATCTCCATGCAGACCCTGGCAAGCCG
>JBGVOA010000011.1:0-3682 GCA_045126095.1 Christensenellales bacterium
TGGTGTCCACGTAGCGCTGACGGTAGCGCAGGTCGGTGTCCACCAGGCCGTGGAACTTCTCGGGCAGCACCTTCAGGGACTTCGTCAGCAGCGTCATGGACTTGACATGCACGGAGATCATGCCGGTCTTGGTGCGGAAGGGGATACCCTTCACGCCGAAGATGTCGCCGATGTCGCTCTTCTTGAAGGCGGCGTAGGCTTCTTCGCCCAGCTCGTCGCGGGTGACATAGATCTGAATGTTGCCCTGGCCGTCCAGGATGGAGGCGAAGGACGCCTTGCCCATCACGCGGCGGGCCATCATGCGGCCGGCGATGGCAACCTCCACCGGTTCGGCGTCATCCACGAAGCTGTCGATGATCTCCTGGGAGTGGTGGGTGACGTCGTAGCGGGTGATTTCATAGGGATTCTGACCGGCGTCGATGAGGCCCTGCAGCTTCTGACGACGGATGATCTCCTGCTCCGACAGCGGCGGAGTCAGGGGAGTTACGGGATAATCAGCCATTGTATGTACAACTCCTGTAAATCAAGTTTGTGTGTGCACATCTCATCATCCGCTGCGGCGGCAGCTTCCTCTCAAGGGGAGGGGCGGCTGAGCGCAAGCGGGGCGGAGGAGGCGTTTCCCACGGCTTAGCGGTGGATGTTGAGGATCTGCAGGGTGATGACGCCGCGGGGCGTTTCAACCTCCACGGTCTCGCCAACCTTGTGGCCCAGCAGCGCCATGCCGATGGGGCAGTCGCCGGAGATGGAGCCGTTCTCGGGATCGGCTTCGTCCGCGCCGACGATGGCGTACTCGCTCTCCTTGCCGGTGGACAGGTTGCTGTAGCGCACGGTGGTGCCAACAGACACGCGGTCGGTGGAGATTTCGCTCTCGGAGACGACGATGGCGTTGTCGATGATCGCCTTCAGACGGGTGATCTCGGCCTCGTTCTTCGCCTGCTCGTCGCGGGCGGCGGTGTACTCAGCGTTTTCGGAAAGGTCGCCGAAGCCGCGGGCGATTTCGATCGCCTCGATGATCTGCTTGCGGCGGGTATTTGCGCGGAAATCATACTGCTCCTGAAGTTTCCGGAGGCCTTCCTCCGTTACGATCGTGCGCTTTTCATCAGCCATGGTGAAGCTCCTTTCTACATCGCCGGGGGAGATTCTCCGGCGGCACAGAAGCGCCCCCGGAAAACCCGCAGGCGCATACTTGTCCAGTTTTACCGATATATTATACCCGCAAAAGCGGGGGATGTCAACGTTTTCGGGGCGGTTCGGGCAAGAAAATGCGCCGGACCGGGCAGATTGCGCTGTGATTGCGCATGCGGATGACGGATGCAGCTGACGTCAGCGCAGGGCGCGGGTCATGTACTGTTCGGCATGGGGCTGGAACCCTGCCCTGCGGTACGCCGCCTGGGCTGCCAGATTCGTCATGCCGGTCAGCAGGTGCATTTCGTCCACGCCATGTTTTTCCCGCAGCAGGGACTCCAGTCGGGACAGCAGCGCGCCCGCGCAGCCCTGGCCGCGATGGGCAGGGGAGACATACATCTCCGTCACCTCAGCCACCGGCGCGGGGTAGCAGAAGGAAAAATGCACCTGCGCGCAGCAGAAGCCGATGGGTACGCCGTCTGCTTCTGCGATCAGCACCACCTCGGCGCCGGTGCGGAGGCTGCGGCGGACGTCGTCCACCGTGACGCCGGTAAGACCGTTGAAGGCTGTGTTCAGGGCATGCAGGGCGGGCGCGTCCTCCGGGACGGCGGGGCGGATAAGGAAGGGCATGGCAGTGCGCTCCTTTCGGCAGGATGCTCCCATAATAGCATGCAGGGCGGGAATCTGCAAGCGCGGGCCGTCTGTCTGCCGTGAATGATGTGAAAAAATGCCGCAGGAAATCCCGGAAATGCAGTCATCGGGATTGACAGAATTCGCGCGAACCATTATAATTGATACACGTAGAGGATTATCCGTGTTTTTGTTGTGCGACAAAATCGGAGCGGAGGGCGCTGAAAGCGTTTTCATCCGGTGGACGCAGGCAGGAACGTGGATTTCTGACCGGGCCGGCGAACGTGCCGCCCGGGGAACATGTGTCTAAGGAGGTAATCCCCATGGCCATCAAAATGACCGTTGACGGCAATACTGCTGTCAGCCATGTCGCATACGCATTCAGCGACGTGGCAGCCATCTACCCCATCACCCCCTCTTCCCCCATGGCTGAGGTGGCTGATGAGTGGTCCGCGCAGAAGCGTGAGAACCTGTTCGGCCAGACCGTCAAGATTGCTGAGATGCAGTCTGAGGCCGGTGCTGCCGGCGCTGTGCACGGCTCCCTGGCCGCCGGCGCCCTGACCACCACCTTCACCGCTTCTCAGGGCCTGCTGCTGATGATCCCCAACATGTACAAGATCGCTGGTGAGCTGACGCCCTCCGTGTTCCACGTGAGCGCCCGTGCTCTGGCTTACCATGCCCTGTCCATCTTCGGCGATCACTCTGACGTCATGGCCTGCCGTCAGACCGGTTTTGCGATGCTGGCGTCCAACTCCGTCCAGGAAGCCTGTGACATGGCTCTGGTTGCCCACCTGGCGACCCTGAAGAGCAGCGTTCCCTTCCTGCACTTCTTCGACGGCTTCCGTACCTCTCACGAGATCCAGAAGATCGACGCGCCCACCTATGACGAGATCGCTACCGTCATGCCCTGGGACAAGGTCGAGGAGTTCCGTGCCCGTGGCCTGAACCCCGAGCATCCCCACCAGGCTGGCACCGCCCAGAACCCCGACATCTACTTCCAGGGCCGTGAGGCTGGCAACAAGTTCTACATTGCCGTGCCCGAGATCGTGGAAGAGACCATGAAGCAGGTTGAGGCCCTGACCGGCCGCGCCTACAAGCTGTTCGACTACGTTGGCGCTCCCGATGCCGAGAAGGTCATCATCGCCATGGGTTCCGGCTGTGACGTGGCTCACGAGGCCGTCAACAAGATGGTCGCCATGGGCGAGAAGGTCGGCCTGATCAAGGTCCACCTCTACCGTCCCTTCTCCGTGAAGCACTTCCTGGGCGCCATCCCCGCGACCTGCAAGAAGATCGCTGTGCTGGACCGCACCAAGGAGTCCGGCTCCCTGGGCGAGCCCCTGTACCTGGACGTGTGCGCTGCGCTGGCCGAGTCCGACCGCAAGGACATCGTGGTCGTCGGCGGCCGCTACGGCCTGGGCTCCAAGGAGTTCACCCCCACCCACGTCAAGGCTGTGTACAACAACCTGGACGGCGAGTGCAAGAACCACTTCACCGTGGGCATCGTCGATGACCTGACCAACACCAGCCTGCCCATGCCCGAGCTGTTCAACGCCGCTCCCGAGGGCTCCATCTGCTGCAAGTTCTATGGTCTGGGCTCCGACGGTACCGTTGGCGCAAACAAGAACTCCATCAAGATCATCGGCGATCATACCGAGCTGTATGCCCAGGCGTACTTCTCCTATGACTCCAAGAAGTCCGGCGGTCTGACCGTTTCTCACCTGCGCTTCGGCAAGACCCCCATCCAGAGCCCCTACCTCATCGACGCGGCTGACTTCATCGCCTGCCACATCCCCGCCTACGTGACCATGTACGACATGGTGTCCTCCCTGAAGGACAACGGCGTGTTCCTGCTGAACTGCCAGTGGACCGCGGAGGAGCTGGATGCTCACCTGCCCGCCACCATGAAGCAGCTGCTGGCCAAGAAGAA
>JBGVOA010000012.1:0-3700 GCA_045126095.1 Christensenellales bacterium
TATCTGATCACCGGCAGCGAAAAAGCGCTGCTGGTGGATACCGCCAACGGCTATGAGGATCTGGCGGAGATCGTTCGCAGCCTGACGGAGTTGCCGGTAACCGTGGTCAACACCCACGGCCATGGCGACCATATCCTGGGCAATGTGTACTTCAGCGAAGCATGGATGCACCCGGCAGATTTCGCCCTGCATGACATGTTTGCCGGATACGCAAAGGAGCAGTTGGAGAAGTACGGCCTGCGTTTGTGTCCGCTGAAGCAACTTCAGATCGGGCAGGTGTTCGACCTGGGCGGCGTGGAATTGACGGTTGTTGACCTCAAGGGCCACACCGAGGGTTCCATCGGCCTGCTGGACAAGGCGGGGCGCATCCTCTACACCGGCGACGGCCTCAACACCCACCTGTGGATGCAGCTGGATCATTCGCTGCCCATCAGCGTGCTGCTGGAGACTCTGCGCACGCTGGAGCGGGAGCACGGTGCGGATTTCGATTACATCGCCCACGGGCATGCGAAGGAGCTGCGGGGCAGGGAAGTGCTGGACTGGATGATCGCAGGCTGCGAGGACATCCTTGCCGGTCGAACGGAAAACGACCAGCCCTATGAGTACTTCGGCGGCGTGTGTCGTCAGCACCCCATCAGCGATGTGCCAGGGGAAGTCATCGTCTATCATGAGGGCCAGTGAGCGTCCTCCCGTTAATAAATGAAAAGGAGAGTTCCATCATGAAGAAGCTCAACATCGGTATCGTCGGCGCGGGCCGCATCGGCAAGGTGCATGCGGCGTCCATCACCTACAACATTCCCCAGGCCCAGGTCGTGCGCGTGACCGACGTGGTCGCCGACGCCGCCAAGGCCCTGGCTGAAACCTACGGCGTGCCTGCCTGGGGCACCGACTACATGGACATCATCAACGACCCGACCATCGACGCGGTGCTGGTGTGCTCCCCCACGCCCACCCATGCGGACATCTCCATTGCCGCCATGAAGGCTGGCAAGCACGTCTTCTGCGAGAAGCCTGTTGACCTGACGATCGAAAAGATCAAAAAGACTGCCGAGGTCGCCGCCGAAACCGGCAAGAAGCTGCAAATCGGCTTCAACCGCCGCTTTGACCACAATCACGGCAAGGTTCAACGGCTGGCAGCCAACGGCACCCTGGGCAATGTGGAGCTGATCAAGATCACCTCCCGTGACCCCGAGCCGCCGTCCCCTGAGTATGCCGCGTCCTCCGGCGGACTCTACATCGACATGATGATCCACGACTTCGACATGGCCATGTTCCTGGCGGGCTGCGACGTGAAGGAAGTCTACGCCATGGGCACCAGCCTGGTCGATCCCCGCATCGGCGAGGCCGGCGACGTGGACACCGCCATCGTCACCCTGACGTTCGAAAACGGCGCTCTGGGCGTGATCGACAACAGCCGCCGCGCCGCTTACGGCTATGACCAGCGCGTGGAGGTCTTCGGCAGCCTCGGCATGGCTGCGGGCGAAAACGACGGCGACTCCACCGTGCGCGTGTCCACCGCCGCGGGCGTGATGAGCGACAAGCCCCAGTACTTCTTCCTGGAGCGCTACATGGCTTCCTTCATCGAGGAGATGAAGCAGTTCATCGCCGCCATCAATGAGGACAAGGAAGTGCCCGTGGGCATCCACGCCGGCCTGATGAGCGTCGTGCTGGCCAAGGCCGCAAAGAAGTCCCTGGACGAGCATCGTCCGGTGAAGATCTCCGAGATTTTGGAGGCGTAATATGTCCGACATCATCCGCGCCAACGGTCCCCATGCCTTTGGCTATACCGAGATCACGCAGCATACAGGCGACATGCTGATGGACTTCGGCGTGCTGCGGCTGCGCCTGGGCGAGAGCTGGGTGGAGGAGCAGCCCCTTGAGCGGGCCTACCTGCTGGTGTACGGCGAGGTGCGCTTCGACTGGGACGGCGCCCACCACACCGAGTACCGCGCCAACTGCTTCGACGTGCCGCCGACGGCGCTGCATGTCAGCAGGACGGCGAAGGTCACCATCACCTGCCTGTCGGAGGAATGTGAGGTCAACGTCCTGCGCACGGTGAACGAGCGGGAATTCCCCGCGCGGCTCTACCTCCCTGCGGATACCCCTGACGAGTTCCGTGGCGCGGGCACCATGCACGAGACCAGCACCCGCATCGTCCGCACGATCTTCGATTACAGCAACGCGCCCTATGCGAACCTCGTTCTGGGCGAGGTGATCGGCTTCCCGGGCAAGTGGTCGAGCTATCCGCCCCACCACCATCCCCAGCCGGAGATCTACTACTACAAGAACAATCCGGAAAACGGCTTCGGCTATGCTGAGGTGGGCGAGACGGTGTACAAGGTGCATAACGGCGACACCGTGTGCATCCCCGCCGGGATGACTCATCCCCAGTGCACGCCGCCCGGCTACGCGCTGTGGTACCTGTGGGCCATCCGCCACCTGGACGGCTGCCCTTACAAGCAGCCGGAGTACCCTGTTTTCCTCGATGAGCACCTGTGGGTGCAGCGCAGGGACGAGCCCTACTGGGGCGACAGTTACGGAGGTGCCTGATGGAACGGATTCGCCTCACAATGGCCCAGGCGCTGGTGCGCTTCCTGGACAACCAGTACGTCGAGCTGGACGGCGGGGAAAGCAAGTTTGTAAACGGCATCTTCGGCGTATTCGGCCACGGCTGCGTGGTGGGCGTGGGTCAGGCGCTGGCCCAGGGCGGACACAATATCCGCTTCTACCAGGGCAAGAATGAGCAGAACATGGCCCTGGCAGCCATGGCCTTCGCCAAGCAGAAGAACCGCCGGGAGATCATCCCCTGCGTGTCCTCCATCGGCCCCGGCGCGATGAACATGGTCACCGCCGCCGGCTGTGCCACGGCCAACCGCATTCCGCTGCTGCTGCTGCCCGGCGACACCTTTGCCTGCCGCCAGCCCGACCCGGTGCTGCAGCAGGCGGAGTTCTTCGACTCCTTCGGGCGCACGGTGACCGACGCCTTCCGCGGCGTGTGCCACTATTTCGACCGCATCGAGCGCCCGGAGCAGCTCATCACCGCCGCTA
The DNA here is from genome assembly GCA_045126095.1 of Christensenellales bacterium. Taxonomy (GTDB): domain Bacteria; phylum Bacillota; class Clostridia; order Christensenellales; family Aristaeellaceae; genus UBA11524. The sequence continues at coordinate 3,049 of JBGVOA010000012.1, forward strand.
TGCAGGCCATGCGCGTGCTGACCGACCCGGCGGACACCGGCGCGGTATGCCTGGCCATGCCTCAGGATGTGGAGGGCGAGGCCTACGACTATCCGGCGGACTTCTTCCGCAAGCGCGTGTGGCACATGGATCGCCGCCCGATGACGGACGGTCAGCTCGCCCGCGTGATGGACATCCTCCGCAAGGCCGAAAAGCCCCTGGTCATCATGGGCGGCGGCGTGCGCTACTCCGAGGCGGGCGACGCGCTGGCCGCCTTCTGCGAAAAAGCGAACATCCCCTTCGCCGAGACCCAGGCGGGCAAGGGCACCCTGCCCTGGACGCATCCCCTCAACGTGGGCGGCATCGGCGTGACGGGTGGCAAGGCGGCGAATATCCTCGCCCCCCAGGCGGATGTGATTATCGCCGTGGGCTCCCGCCTGACCGACTTCACCACCTCGTCGAAGTGGCTGTTCCGGCATGATGCGAAGTTCATCGGGCTGAACATCTGCCCCTTTGACGCCATCAAGATGGACGCCGAGGCCATCATTTGCGACGCGAAGGCAGGCCTCACCGCCATGACTGCCGCGCTGGACGGCTATAAATCTGCCTGGGGTCCGGAGGTCCGCGCCGCCGTGGACGAGTGGAACGCCATCGTTGACGCACATTATTCCGC
>JBGVOA010000013.1:0-1366 GCA_045126095.1 Christensenellales bacterium
CGCGAGGTCGTCCTGACCATCGCGCTTCTTGCCGCCCTGGCTTCCTTCCTGCTGGTGCCGCCGGGGGCGCATACCCTGGCTGGCATCGACCTGACGACGCTGCTGATGCTCTTTTCGCTGATGGCCATCGTCGCGGGGTTCCGGCATATGGGCGCGTTTGACAAGCTGGCAGGCGCGGTCACCCGCCGCATCCGCACGCTGCGGGGGCTCGCCGTCGCGCTGGTGACGGGCTGCTTCCTGCTGGCGATGGTCGCCACCAACGACGTGGCGCTCATCACCCTGGTGCCCTTCACGCTCCTGCTGATGAAGCAGGCGCACATGAAGCACCAGACGCTGACGGTGGTGCTGGAGACCATCGCGGCCAATCTGGGCAGCATGGTCACGCCCATTGGCAACCCGCAGAATCTGTATCTGTATTCCAGCGGGCAGCTGGGTGCGCTGGACTTCCCGGCACTGACCTGTCCCTATGCGGCGTTGGCCTTTGCGCTGCTGATGGCGGGGTGCATGCTGGTTCCGTCCGAGCCGGTGGCGACTGCCGCTGCGCCGGAGGAACGGCTGAACCCGATGAAGCTGGCCCTGTATGGTCTGCTGACGCTGCTGGTGATCGCGACGCTGATCGGCTATTATCCGGTGCTTCTGCTGGCTGTGGCGGTGCTGCTGCTGACGCTGACGCTGGATCGCGCCGTCCTCCGCCAGGTGGACTACACGCTGCTTGCGACCTTCGTGTGCTTCTTCGTGTTCGTGGCCTCGGTGAAGGCGTACGCGCCGCTGGCGGCCTGGCTGGAGGGACTGATGGCGGGCAGTCCGCTGCTGACGAGTCTGCTGGCCTCGCAGGTGATCAGCAACGTTCCGGCGTGTCTGCTGCTCTCGCCCTTCACGCAGGATGCGTCCGCTCTGATGCTGGGCGTGAACCTGGGCGGTCTGGGCACGCTGGTGGCGTCGCTGGCCAGCCTCATTTCCTTCCGGCTCTACGGTCAAGCGGAGGGGGCGAAACGCGGGCAGTTCATGCTGACGTTCACTGCGCTGAATGTGCTGTTCCTGGCGGCGCTGCTGGGCCTGGCGTGGGCGACGTCGGCACTGTAACTTGCATTTTTTGCGCAAAAACTGCATTTTCTGCATTTTGACTTGCAAAAAATCCTGCATGGGCGTATAATAGGAAGGCTTGTATGAGCAATCGCAGCCGGGCGCTGGCCTGGCGGCAGGAACTGAGAGGAAGAACGTCATGCAGGATATGCAGGACATGATCGACCGGCTGAATCAGTCGGGCAAGCGGCTCTCCAAGGGCCATCGCAAAATTGCGCAGTATATCGTCGAGCATTACGACAAAGCGGTGTTCATGACCGCCAGCCGCCTGGGCGAAAGCGTG
>JBGVOA010000014.1:0-19587 GCA_045126095.1 Christensenellales bacterium
CGACTGGGCGAAGGTGAAGCGGGACGACCTGCGTTTATCTGAAATGCCGGATTGACAGGACGCAACCGGTCTGCTATAATACGGATACTGTTTCCATGAAGGAAGCGCGAACGGGCCGGAGCCCGGGCTTTTCTTCATGGATTTTTTGTGTGGAGGACGAAATCGTGAGAAAGAATGACACGCTTTACCGGATGATTATCGCAGCGATGCTGATCGCTATCGGCATGGTGCTGCCGCGGCTGCTGGGCGGAACGGAGGTGCTGGGGCAGCCGATCAGTCCGCTGCATATTCCGGCGTTGATTGCGGGGCTGACCCTTGGCGGCTTCTGGGGTGGTGTGGTCGGTGCTTCGGCGCCTATGCTGGGGCATCTGGTGATGCATGCGCCGCCCAGTTTTGATAAGGCGCTGCCGATGACGGTGGAATGTCTGGCCTATGGTGTGATATCCGGCGTGGCATATGTGCTGCTGCGCCGTGTGCTGAAGGGTAAGCCGACGATCGTGCCCCTGCTGACGGCGCAGGTGACGGCCATGTTCCTGGGCCGCATAGTGGGCGGCGCGGGCAAGGCGCTGCTGATGGCTGCGGGAGCGATCGGGATGGATGCAGGCTTCACCTTTGCTGCATTTATCAGCGCCTACTTCGTCAGTACGGCGGTGGGGGCGGTGATCCATCTCATCATCGTCCCGGCGGTGGTGATTGCGCTGGAAAAGGCGCGGCTGTCCCCAGTGGGGCGGACGCTGGGCGCGTAAGAGAGTATGGAGGGCTTCCTCTTGAAAGGGGAGGCCCTCTTTTCCTGTCCGCCAAATGTTGCGTGTTCGCTTTCTTTTTTGCGGCCTGTGGTGTACAATGAGGGCGATATGGAAAGGAGGGGTGACGGTGGACAAGCTGGAAACGCTGCGGCATTATTTCGGCCATGAGGGTTTCCGCGCCGGGCAGGAAACCATGGTGGACGCGCTGCTTTCCGGGCGCGATGCGCTGGGCGTGATGCCCACGGGCGCAGGCAAGTCGATGTGCTACCAGGTGCCTGCGCTGATGCTGCCGGGGATCACGCTGGTCATTTCGCCGCTGATCTCCCTCATGGCGGATCAGGTGGCGGCGCTGAAGGCGGCGGGCGTGCCGGCAGCCTACCTCAACTCCACCCTCACGCCCCGGCAGATGGAGATCGCCATCGACCGGGCGTACCAGGGCATGTACAAGATCATCTACGTCGCCCCGGAGCGGCTGGAGGCGCCCTCCTTCATCCGTTTTGCGCAGAGCGTGCAGATTTCCATGGTTGCGGTGGACGAAGCGCATTGCGTCAGCCAGTGGGGCCAGGACTTCCGCCCCGTGTACCTGCGCATCGCCGATTTTGTGGACATGCTGCCCCGCCGCCCGGTGATGGGCGCGTTCACGGCCACGGCGACAGAGCGGGTGCGCAAGGACATCATCCGTCACCTGCGGCTCATCAACCCCGCCGGCGTGACCACGGGCTTCGACCGGCCCAACCTGTATTTCGAGGTTGTGCGGCCCAAGCACCGCGACCCGGCGCTGATGCAGGTGCTCGCGGGCCGTCAGGGGCAGAGCGGTATCATCTACTGCGCCACGCGCAAGGCGGTGGAGCAGGTGTGCGACAAGCTCTGCGCTGCCGGGTTCTCCGCCAGCCGCTATCATGCGGGCCTGTCCGACGAGGAGAGGAAGCAGAACCAGGAGGACTTCCAGTACGACCGGGTGCAGGTGATGGTGGCGACCAACGCCTTTGGCATGGGCATCGACAAGAGCAACGTGCGCTTTGTGATCCACTACAACATGCCCAAATCCATGGAGGCGTATTATCAGGAGGCGGGCCGCGCCGGACGCGACGGCGAACCCAGTGAGTGCGTGCTGCTGTTCATGAAGCAGGACATCGTCACCTCCAAATGGCTCATCAACAACTCCGAGCCCAACGAGGCGCTTTCCGCTGCCGAGCAGGCCGAGGTGCGCCGCCTGGATCTGCAGAGATTGCAGAGCATGATCGACTACTGTACCCTGGATCGCTGCCTCCGGGCCTTCATCCTGCGCTATTTCGGCGAGCGGGACGCAACGGACTGCGGCGATTGCGGCCACTGCACCGGCGGACGCTACGGCGAGGCCGCCCAGGCGGAGAAGGCCTCCCGCAGGAAGCCGCTGCCGGCCCCGGCCGGGAAGATCGAGGGCACGGAGGATCTCTTCGAGAAGCTCCGCGCCGTCCGCATGGCCCTGGCGAAAAAGCAGGGTGTGCCGCCCTACATCATCTGCTCCGACGCAACGCTGGCCAGCATGTGCCGCGTGAAGCCCCAGACCCGCGAGCGCATGCTGGACGTGAGCGGCATGGGCGAGGTGAAGACGGCGAAGTACGGCGAGGCCTTCCTGCAGGTCATCCGCGAGCACGAGGCAGCTGCCCGGCGCACCCGCGCCCAGGTGGAAGCCGTGGCGTTCCAGGCGCAGTCCCTGGCGTACCGCATGGCGGCGAGGTCTGCGGCAAAGCCTGCGCCGGCGGTCAGACCCGCACCGGCTGCACCCGTCCGCCCCGTGCAGCCGTCTCCGCCGCCGCGTATCGCCCTGGAGGACGACGACGAATGCCTGGCGGACGCCTACCTTTCCGGCGTCAGCATCGAGGAAATGGCGGACGAGCTGGGCGTGTCCCCGTCGGAAATCCGCCACCGGCTGCGGGAAATGGATCTCATTTTCTGATTGCGCTGCGCCGCCGGATGTGGTATCATATCAGGTAGCAAGAATCCTATGCAAAGGAGCGTTTCTGTCATGATCGAAAAGTACTCTGACGTGCTGATCCCCCAGCGCGCCGATCCCTGCATCCTGCTGGCCGATGACGGCTGGTACTACTTCACGGCCTCCGTGCCGGCCTTCGACCTGATCGAGATCCGCCGGGCGAAGACCATCGAGGAGCTGCCCACGGCGGAAACCCGCGTGGTGTGGCGCAAGCACGAATCGGGCGAAATGAGCAAGTACATCTGGGCCCCCGAAATCCACCAGGTGGACGGCGTGTGGTGCATCTACTTCGCCGCCGCTGCCGAGGAGCCGGACAACCTGGGCGTGTTCTCCCACCGCACCTACTGCATCCAGTGCAAGGGCGATCCCATGGCGGACGAGTGGGTCGAGGCCGGCCAGATGAAGACCGGCTGGGAGTCCTTCACCATCGACTCCACCACCTTCGTCGCAAACGGCAAGCGCTACTTCTGCTGGGCCCAGCGCGACTATGCCATCCCCGGCAACAGCAACCTGTACATCGCCGAGATGCTCTCCGCCACCGAGCTGAAGCTGCCCGCGACCCTGCTGACCATCCCCGAGTACGACTGGGAGTGCATCGGCTACCTGGTCAACGAAGGCCCCTCCGTGCTCAAGCACAACGGCAAGCTGTACCTGACCTACTCCGGCTCCGCGACGGACGAGAACTACGCCATGGGCATGCTGACGGCGGACGAAAACGCCGACCTGCTCGATAAGGCCAGCTGGAGCAAGTCCCCCGTGCCGGTCATGGTCACCGACCCCGCCCACAAGATCTACGGCCCCGGCCACAACTCCTTCACCAAGGACAAGGATGGCCGTGACCTGCTGGTCTTCCACGCCCGCCCCTATCCGGGCTTCATCGGCGACCCGCTCTCCGACCCCAACCGCCACTGCCACGTCTGGCCCGTGGAGTACGACGAGAACGACCGCCCCATCTTCAACTGATGCAATCTTGCCCCCGGCTTTGCGGCCGGGGGCTTTTTTGTTGGGGAGAGCGGGGCACAGAAAAGGCGGACAGGCGTCGGGCCTGTCCGCTGAATAGGGAGGATCGTGTTCTTGCGGGGGTATGCTGTTGCTTTGCCGCAGCCTCAGCCCTTCACCGGCACGGCGCGGCCGGAGGTGCGCAGGGCTTCCTTGTCCAGCGCGTCGCCGGAGAGCACCTGCGTGCCGTTGATGAAAACGCGCCTGACGCCGAAGGACTTCTCCTGGTCGGGCGTGGCGGCTTTGATCTCCTCCTCGTCAAAGACGGTCAGGTCGGCGAAGGCTCCGGGGCGGATGTAGCCGCGATCCGCCAGGCGGAAGCGGTCGGCCGTCGCGCCGGTCATGCGGCGGATGGTGGCGGGCAGCGTGTCGCCCGTGCCCAGGAGGGAATCCCGCAGGAATTTGGGGAAGCAGTCGTAGATGGCGGGGTTCTGCACGCCGTGCTCCTCCACCCAGGCGTCGGTCATGTAGAGGCAGTGCTCGTTGTGCTCGAAGTCGGCGATGATTTCCGGCGTGGTGTAGGGGCCCATGTTGACGCGGCCTTTGAAGTCGCTCTTTTCGCAGAGCATCAGGTACGCCGCCAGGTCGCTCATGCCCTCCATCTTCGCGATGTCGTGGACGGACTTGCCCTCGTACTTCTCGTATCCCGGGCCGATGTAGGCGACCTGGATATCCTTGAAGCCGAAGCCCAGCAGGAGGCTGGAGGCGTACACCAGCACGGTCAGCTTCAGGCGGTTGAGGGGCTTGCGGCGCTCCTCAAGCGACATGGCCTGATACCACGCAGGGAGGATCACCGTGATGACCGACACGCCCAGGAGCTCGTTGTAGATATCGAACATTGCATCGACGCCGGCTTCGCGCAGGCTGTTCATGATGTCGAGGAACTCAGCCTTGTCCTTGAAGGAGCGGCGGCCGACGAAGATGGCGTGGGAGTAGTGCAGCTTGCACTTCGTCTCCAGCGCGATTTCCTTGAGCTCGTCCACCGCCCGCAGCAGGTGGGAGCGGCCCAGCAGCTCCGGGTAGGACATCGACACGGCGGAGTTCGCCCTGGGATGCACCGTCAGCGGACGATCGTACTTCGCGCACAGGGCTGCGACCTTCTTCAGCTCCGGCAGCTGCGCGTACAGGCCGGGATCGTACATCAGGCCCAGGGAGATGCCCGCCGCACCCTGCTGGAGCGCCTCCTCCATCAGGGCGAGCATGCGGCTTTCCTCCTCCTCGGTCAGCGGGCGGTTGACGCTGCCGCTGACTGCCGCGCGGGAGGTGCAGTGGCCTGCCAGCACGGCCATGTTGCAGGGCATGGCGCGGTCGGCGGCGGCGAAATACTCCTGCAGGGAGCCTGTCTGCACGCGGGAATCGCCGAAGCCGAAGAGGCCTGCACCGATCACGTCCGCATGGAGGCAGTCGCGGTCAAAGCCCACGGTGGAGATGCCGCAGTTGCCGCTGACGAAGGTGGTGATGCCCTGGCGGACGAAGGGCTCAAACCAGGGCAGGGGATCGCTGCGCAGGGCGAACCAGTCATTGTGGGAATGCGCGTCGATGAAGCCGGGGGCCAGCGACAGGCCGTTCAGGTCGATGACCTCGTCCGCGCCGTCGGTGGACAGGCTTTCCCCCACCTGCGCGATGCGGTCGTCCTCCACCAGCACGTCGCCGATGAAGGCGGCGGAGCCGGTACCGTCGTAGATGCGGGCGTTCTTCAGAAGCCGTTTCATATTTGAATCAACACCTTTCGAAGATTGTATACAATAACATCATACAGGATAGAACGGAGAATTGCAAGAAGATTCTCCTTCTGCATCAACTGGGTGGTCAGCCATTGCTTCATCCGGAAAAATGTGCTATCATGTCAGGGAATCCCAAACAGGAGGAAGCGAATATGAAGCTGACCCGACTGCTTGCGCTGCTGCTGTGCGCGTTGCTGCTGGCCGTGCCCGCCAGCGCTGAATCCGCTGAAAACAAGGAGGAAACCACCATGATCACCGTTACCCCCACCTGGGAAAACGTAAAGCCCCTGGGCCGTACCCATCAGCTTTCCGACGCGCTCTGGATGTGCTTTTCCGGCACGGGCGCGGAGTTCGCCTTCCATGGCAGCCGGTGTGAGGTGACCATCGCCGGTGATAACAACGCCTACCCCTCCAAGCGGGATGAGCTGGTGCGCATCGCCATCTATGTGGACGGCGTGCGCGTGATCGATGACATGATCGACGAAAAGGAAAAGACCTTTACTGTGCTGGATGCGGCCGAGGCCCGCGACGTGGTGGTGCGCATCGTGAAGCTGTCGGAGACGGCGATGTCCACCTGCGGCATCCGCTCCATTTCCGTGGACGATCCCGCCGGCATCCGCCCCACCCCTGCCAAGGCCCGCCGGATTGAAGTGATCGGCGACTCCATCACCTGCGGCTACGGTGTGGACGACGAGGTGGCCGAGCACCATTTCTCCACCACCACCGAGGACGTGACCCGCGCCTACGCCTACCGCACGGCGGAAATGCTGGATGCGGACTACTCTCTGGTGTCCATCAGCGGCTACGGCATCATTTCCGGCTACACCGCCACGGGCGAGGAGAAGGTGACCGCCCAGCAGCTGCCCAAGTTCTACGAGAAGCTGGGCTTCTCCTACGGCACCTTCCAGAAGAAGATCGCCGCCACCGTCAAGTGGGATTTTGACGCCTTCAAGCCCGACATCATCGTCATCAACCTGGGCACCAACGACGATTCCTACACGCTGGACAACCCTGAGCGCCGCGAAGAGTACCGCGCGGCCTATGTGGAGTTCCTCAAGGTCGTCCGCCGGAACAACCCCGATGCGGTGCTCCTCTGCACCCTGGGCGTGATGGGCGACCGCCTCTATCCCATGGTCTACCGCGCCGTGCAGGATTACACCGCCGAAACCGGCGATACCAACATTCACAGCATGAAGTTCGATGTGCAGAAGGCCTCCGACGGCTATGTGGCCGACTGGCATCCCACTGCGGTGACCCATGGCAAGGCTGCCGAGAAGCTGGCGGCGGAGATCCGCGAAGTGATGGGCTGGGCCGAGTGAGCTGCGCGGCATGAAACATGAGCAAATGGCGGCGTTCAGCCTGAGGCGGGTTTCATCCTGGGTGGAATGGCTGCGGATCAGGCGGCTGTATGGCCGGGCATTCCCGCGCGAGGAGAGGAAGCCCTTTGCGATTATCCGCCGGATGCACCGGAAGGGCAAGACCGATGTGTGGGTGCTCCGGCAGGATGGCAGGTTCGCGGGCTTTGCATCCACCATCAACGGCGACGGGCTGATCCTGCTGGACTATCTGGCTGTGGCAGAAGAAATGCGGGGCCGGGGTGTGGGCAGTGCGGCGCTGGCGGCTCTGGCGGAGGCCTACCCGGGACAGGGGCTGTTCGTGGAGATCGAGAGCGCCTTCGCACCGGGGGAGGATCAGCCGCAGCGACTGCGCCGCCGGGCCTTCTATGAGCGCGCCGGGTTCGTTCCCTGCCGCACGATGGCCAGCGTTTTCGGCGTACCGATGGAGCTGCTGGGGCGGGGCTGCTGCGTGGACTTCCCGGCGTACCAGCGGTTCTATTGTACGCATTACAGCGCCTGGGCCGGGGCGCACATCCTGCCGCTGCAATGGCCGGATGGCGTGGATACCGAATAGCTTTGCGGGGGGCGGAAACGCCTCCCTTTTTTGCAGGAATCCGGCGGATGAAGGTCGAATGATGAAGGCATGGAAATTGTAAGAAGGGGGCTGACCCTGATGATAAAACGGCTATTTGCGATGCTCGCCGTGCTCATGTGCCTGTGCACCGGAGCGCAGGCGGGCGGAAAGTCCGCCGGGGGAAAGGACGCGCACCTGGTGCAGCAGGAGGGGGCATATGCGCCGCGCTACAGCAGCGCCTGCACCCTGGAGGTGCTTCCGGGGCAGGATTTCACCCTGGTTTTGTATGAGGACTCCGGCACGCTGCCGCTGCTGACGGCGGCCAACGGGGGCAGCATGCCCTCCGGCGTGGGCCTGACGACCCGGACGCGGGACGGCGTGCGGCAGGTCTGCCTGACCGGGCGGGCCTATGCGGAGGGCTCCTATGGCTTCAGCCTGCTGGTGCAGGAACGGGAGAGTGAGGAGGCTGTGCGCACCCTGGCCATCCTGCATGTGACGCTGCGCATCACCTCTGCTGCGCCGGTCACTGATCCCTACCTGGGCGACGGGCAGGGCATGCTGCGCGTGATGATCGACGGGGTCAACCTGCGCCGCACCCCCGGCGGCACGCGTCTGGAGCAGGTGGACGAGGGCGCGCGGCTGGTCTGGTGCAGCACGCAGGAAAAGGGCGGCTACACCTGGTACAGGGTGTGGACGGCGGAGCATGGCTATGTCTGCGTTCGCGGCGACATGGTGCAGGAGGAGCCGCCCATGCGCATCGTCTACACGCCGGGGAAGGAAACGGCCTTCCCGGTCTTCATCACCCCCGGCGTGACCGCGCCCCTCACGCCCAACCTCATCATGACCGAAAACCCTGAGGCCATCGGCTTTGACACCCAGCCCCTGCAGACCATCGTGCGCGGTGGGGACACCTGGACGCTGCTGTGCTTTTGCATCGAGGGGGAAGCACCCTTCTTCATCAAGGCAGACCTGCGGGATGAATACGGCGCGCCCATCGAGTGCCAGGTGATCTGGCTCACCACGCAGTGGGAGGAAGTGCCGGAGTACACCGAGCAGTGACGGGGCTTGCATTTTCGGCGGGGTTCCATTAAAATGTAGGCAGATGACAGCGTTCATATATTCGGAGGTGTCCGTATGCAGCAGCTTCCCTTTGTCGCCCGCCCGGAGGACGCAGGTGTGTCCTCCCAGGGGATTCTGGACTTCATTGCTGCCCGCGAGGAAGCGGGCGTTGAAACCCATGCGCTGTGGGTCGTCCGCCACGGACAGGTGGCCGCGCGGCTCAACTACGCGCCCTATGACGACGAAACGCCCCACATGCTCTTCTCCCTGTCGAAGTCCTTCTGCTCAGCGGCGGCGGGCTTCGCGGTGGCGGAGGGGCTGCTCACCTGGGATACGAAGGTGCTGGACGTGCTGCCCGAAGCGCGCCCGGAGGCTCCCTCCGAATGGCTGCAGGCGGTGACGCTGCATCATCTGCTGGTGATGGGCAGCGGCCTGAAGCCGGAAAGCGACGGCGGACGCGCGGAGCCCGGCTGGGCAAAGGCCATCCTCGCCTGCGACTGCGACCACGAGCCCGGTGCGCACTATCATTACAACAGCATGAGCACCTATCTGGTCTCCTGCATGGTACAGAAGGTGACGGGGCAGAAGGTGCGCGATTACCTCACCCCGCGGCTGTTTGCACCCCTGGGCATCCTCAAGCCCGACGGCACGGCGCCCGACTGGGACGAATCCCCGGACGGCGTGAACGTCGGCGGCTGGGGCCTGTACCTCAGCTGCACGCAGATTGCCCGCTTCGGTCAGTGCCTTTTGCAGAAGGGCGCGTGGGACGGCGTGCAGGTGCTGCCCCGCGAGTGGCTCGACCGTGCCACCGTCCGCCAGATTGACAACGGCAATGGTGAGCATCCCCACGACCACGACTGGAACATGGGCTACGGCTACCAGTTCTGGATGTGCAAGGAGGGCCGCTACCGCGCGGACGGCATGTTTGCCCAGCTCTGCGTGGTGGACGAGGCGAAGGACATGTTCGTCTGCTGCGTCAGCGGCATTCCGGACATCGGCAAGGTGCTGGAACTGATGCACACCCATCTCTTCCTGGCGGCGGATATGCCTGCGGCGGACGAGGCTGCCCAGGCGGAGCTGCAGGAGCGGCTGGCGGTCCTGGGCTATCCCTGGCCGGAGCACGACGGAAGTGACTTGCCCACCGGCGTGTACGACGCAGGCGAGGGCATGGTGGTGACCATCGAGCCCGACCGGGTGCTCTTCCCCCTGGGGCCGGAGCAGACCTGCCTCTTCTACGCGGGCCGCGCGGAGGAGGGCGGCGGCGTGATGACTTGCTGCGGCATGCAGAACGGCGTGCTGCGCCTGCTGGCTCGTCCGCTGCGCGCGCCCTTCACGCTGGATGTCACCTGCCGCTTTGGCGGGGATGCGATGGAAATGACGCTCACCGGCGTGGGTCAGGAGGAAAAGACTTTCACGCTGCGCAAAAAATAAGAATGTAAGGAAGCGATCTGTTTATGAAGCGTTTGCTGTGCTTGCTGCTGGCGCTGTGCCTGCTGCTGCCCGCCGCTGCGATGGCGGATACGGAGGAGTCCGTCAACTGGTATGAGATTTTCGTGTACTCCTACCAGGACTCCAACGGCGATGGCATCGGCGATTTCAATGGCCTGCGCTCCCGCCTGGATTACATCGCCGATATGGGCTACAACGGCATCTGGCTGATGCCCATCATGCCCAGCCCTTCCTATCATAAGTATGACGTGAAGGATTATAAGGACGTCGATCCGCAGTACGGCACGATGGACGACTTCCGCGCGCTGGTCAGCGAGTGCCATGAGAAGGGCATCCGCATCATCATCGACCTGCCGGTGAACCACACCTCCACGAGGCACCCGTGGTTCCTTTCGGCGGTGGAGTCCATCCAGAAGCGCAAGTTCGACAGCCCCTACCTGGATTACTACTGCTTCACCGAAACGCCCAGCGGCAATAAGTATGTCAAGGTGTCCGGCTCCTCCTGGCATTATGAGGAGCAGTTCGCCGGCGGCAACATGCCCGACCTGAACCTGGACAGCGCCGCTGTGAAGGCGGAGATCCGCGACATCGTGACCTTCTGGCTGTGCGATGTGGGCGTGGACGGCTTCCGCCTGGATGCGGTGACCAGCTTCTACGCGGGCGATGTGGTGCGCAACGTGGCCTTCCTGGACGAGCTGAAGGCCATGTGCGAGGAGGCCAAGCCCGGCTCCTTCCTGGTGGGCGAGGCCTGGGTGGGCCTGAGCGCGCTGGCGGGCTATGCCGAAAGCACGGTGGACAGCTTCTTCCTCTTCCCGGCGGCCCAGGCGGAGGGCTTCATCGTCAAGTCCATCATGGGTCGCAGCCCCAATGCCAAGCTCTACGTCTCCGGCCTGGAAAAGGCGCTGGAGGCCATGCCCGGCGAGCTGCTGACCCCTTTCCTGTGCAACCACGACACGGGCCGTTCCATCGGCCTGCTGCAGGCGCGCCAGCTTCCCGAGCGCGCCAAGTTCGCCCAGGGCGCGCTGGGCATGCTGCCCGGCTATGTCTTCACCTACTACGGCGACGAGATCGGCATGGTGGGCGCGGGCGACGACCCCAACAAGCGCCTGGCCATGTACTGGAACGACGGCGACATGACCACCCAGCCCCCGGGCGTCACCAGCCTTGAATACGCTTACCCCTGTGTGGACGATCAGCTGGTGGACCCCGCGTCCCTGCTGAACTACTGCAAGGCTGTCAACCACGCCCGCCTGCGCTCCCCGCTGATCGCCCTGGGCGCGAATACCTTCGTCAGCCATGACAGCAGCACCGTGGTGATGAAGCGCGAAAAGGACGGCGAATGCTGCTGGATTGCCATGAACTTCGCCCGCAGCGCGGAGAAGACCGTGACCATCGAAGCAACGGGCCTTGCCATCGTCAGCGACCTGGAGGTGGCGGACGGCGCGGCTGCCCTCAGCGAGGCGGACGGCGTGACCACCGTGACACTGCCGCCGTATGCCATCGTGGTGATGGAATAAGCATCCTGACAGGAGGATTTTCATCATGACCTTTCGCGAACTCTGCGACCTGCTGGAACTGCCCCAGGAGGTCATCCTCAGGCTGATCACCTGTGCTCAGCCTGACCTGGACTGGCTGACGGAAGACCTCCGCGCAAAATATTACACCCGTGCCACTTCTGGCGAAGGGCTGGAGGCGATCCGCGCACGCCTGGGCGACGATCCTGATGGCTTCCGCATGCTGTGGGTGATGCTCCAGCTGGCCTGCGAGGCCTGGGATGGGTACGCCCTGCGGGGCATCTCCCGGGAGATATTCACCGAAACGATGAAGTTCATCACCCGCTTCCTGCGCACCGGCAAGGAGCAGACCGGCAGCTACACCTTCACCTGGGGCTGGTGGTTCTGGCGGCAGCTGTCGCTGGTGGAATTCCGCATCGGCTGCCTGGAGTACGAGCTGGTGGAAAACGCCGACGGCACCCGTGAGATATCCCTGCACATCCCCTCGGATGCAGACCTGCGCCCTGCGTCCGTGGACGACTCTTTTGCGGCCTTCCGCACCTTCCTGGCCGGATACTTCCCCGACTGGCAGGATGCACCCTGGATATGCGACTCCTGGATGATGTCCCCTGCACTGGAAAACCTGCTGGGGGAGGGATCCAACATCCTGGCCTTCCAGCGCCGCTTTGACAGGATATTTACCAACGAGGGCTACGAGGGCGCGCTGGACTGGGTCTTCCCGACGTATCACGAGGTGTCGGAGGCGCTGCCGGAAAAGACCTCCCTGCAGCGGAAAATGAAGGCGTGGCTGCTGGCTGGCAACAAGGTCGGCTGGACGAAGGCGGTGCTGCGGCAGTGAATGATCAATGCGGCAATGCTTGCGCATCGTATGCTATCCGCGAGGAGCGTCTGACCCCGGAGGCCTACATCGACTTCCTCCGCCACACAGACCTGGGCAGCCAGTACCCGGCGGAGCGCTTCCATGAGCGCATTGCCACGCTGGTGCAGCGCGCCTCCATCAGCCTGACCGCCCGGGACGAGGCGGGGGCGCTGATCGGCGTGTGCCTGGGCATCACCGACTTTGCCTACTGGCTCTTCATCACCGACCTGGGCGTTGTCCGTCAGTGGACGGGGCGCGGGGTCGGCAAAGCCCTTGTCCGCAGGCTTCACGAGCTGGCGGGCGGGGAGGACGAGATCATCATGTACACCTGCGCGAACGAAAACGCCACCGGCTTCTACGAGAAGCTGGGCATGACGAAGCCGGAGGACGTGTACGTCCTCAACCACATCCGATGGACGGACTTCACCGTAGAGTGAACACAGATAAGGAGGAACCCCCATGAAGCGTATCCTGACCCTTGTGCTGGCGATGCTGCTGTGCCTGTCCGGCGCGGTTCTTGCCGAGGAAACGGCGGAGGAAGCCTGCCCCCTGTACATCAGGCCCATCCCCGGCCTTGCGGAGGACTTCATCTTCGGCATGGACGTGTCCAGCGTCCTGTCCCTGGAGGCGGCGGGCGTGAAGTACTACGACTACGATGGTACCGAGCGCGACCTGTTCGAGCTCCTGGCGGAGAACGGGGTCAACTACATCCGCGTGCGCGTGTGGGTCGATCCCTTTGACAAGAATGGCAATGGCTACGGCGGCGGCAACTGCGACATCAACGTCGCCCGGGAGATCGGCCTGCGCGCCACTGCCAACGGCATGAAGCTGCTGGTGGACTTCCACTATTCCGACTTCTGGGCAGACCCGGCCAAGCAGATGGCCCCCAAGGCCTGGAAGAGCAGCCGCACCCGTGCCAGCCAGCTGAAGACTTACACCCTGGAGAGCCTGACCCTGCTGAAGGAAGCGGGCGTGGACGTGGGCATGGTGCAGCTGGGCAACGAATCCAACAACGGCCTGGCGGGCGAAAAGACCTGGGACAAGATCACCACGCTCATGTCCGCCGGTGCGGAGGCTGTGCGCGAGGTGTACCCGGAGGCGCTGATCGCCGTGCATTTCGCCAACCCGGAGAACGCGGGCAACTACGCTGCCTACGCCCAGCACCTGAACGACGCGAATGTGGACTACGACGTGTTTGCCACCAGCTACTACCCCTACTGGCACGGCAGCCTGGACAACCTCAAGGCCGTGCTGACCCATGTGAAGGATACCTACGGCAAGCAGGTGATGGTGGCGGAGACCTCCTACGCCTGGACGATTGAGGACGGCGATTTCTCCGGCAACACCATCGGCGACGGCGGCGCGTATGAGAAGCCCTACCCCTTCACCCTGCAGGGCCAGGTCAACCACCTGGGCGACGTGACCCAGGCCATGCACGACATCGGCGGCATCGGCGTGTTCTACTGGGAGGGCGCGTGGGTGCCCGTGCCTGGCGGCTCCTGGGAGGCCAATTCCGCTCTGTGGGAGCAGTACGGCGCCGGCTGGGCCTCCTCCTTTGCGGCGGACTACGATCCGGCGGACGCGGGCAAGTACTACGGCGGCTGCGCCTGCGACAACCAGACCCTCTTCGACTTCTCCGGCAAGGCGCTGGAGTCCCTGCGTTTCTTTAACCTCGTCCGCAGCGGCAACATCGTGCCCGTCAAGGCCGATGCCGTCGACGACACCACCCTCATGATCGACCTGACGGAGGAGGTCGTCCTGCCCGACACCGTCAACGCGGTCATGAATGACAACACCCGTCAGGCGGTGCCGGTGGTCTGGGAAAGCTACGACGCGGCGGCCATGAAGGCGGGCGGTGTGCAGACCTACACCATCCGCGGCACGGCGGACGGCATGCCCGCAACCTGTCAGGTGGCGATGATCCGCTACAACTACCTGCGCAACTGGTCCTTTGAGGAGGCGGACAATGGCGAGTGGGTCGCCAACAACATCGGCGGCTGCAGCCAGCTCTACATTGAGGAGAAGAAGACCGACTCCGTCACCGGTACGAAGCATTATCACTTCTATTCCGCTGCGGCGGGCACGGTGGAGTTCACCCTGGAGCAGACCCTGACCGACCTGCCCGCGGGCCGCTACGACTACGAGCTGGCTATCATGGGCGGCGACGGCGGCGAAACCGACATCTACACCTATGTGAAGGTCAACGGCGAAACGGTGGCTACCCAGCCCTCCACCATTACCTCCTACAACGTGTGGGACGTGCCGGTCATCACCGGCGTGGAGGTCGCCGAGGGCGATACGGTTACCGTGGGCGTGTATGTGAAGTGCTCCGGCTCCGGTAACGGCGCGTGGGGCAAGATCGACGATGTGAAGCTCAATGCGGCAGAGTAAGCCGCAGCCTGTCCGCCGGGGAGGGAAGTGTTCCTCGGCGGCGCGTCCCCTGCATCGATGCCGGTGCAGGGGATTTTTTCGTGGGCGGGATGTATGCCGGTGCCGGAACCGGGGGGATCTCCGTCGGCGCAAAAACGAAAGCGATTTCGCACACGAATGAAAAATATGGTTGCATAAGTGACCGAAAATTTTTATGGAAACGATACCGAAAACCCCTTGCATGATGGAGAAAAAGGTGCTATACTAACCATAACGGAAAGGGACATCCCTTTCGCATGTCACTGTACCGGCGGCATGCGATGGGGGTCTGCCTTCCAAGCGAATGCGGGAAAACCGCACAATCAAAAGGAGGAATATCCCATGAAGAAGATCCTTTCTCTGGTTCTGGCGCTGGCGATGATGCTGTCCCTGTGCAGCTTCGCGGCGGCTGAGGGCTTCAACGGCGAGATCAAGATCTGGGTGGCGGAGAACACCGTTGAGTTCACCCGTCAGCAGGTTGAGAACTTCAAGGCCCTGCATCCCGAGTATGCCAACATGACCGTCATCGTCGATCCCGTTGGCGAGGGCGATGCCGCTTCCAGCATGCTGACCGACGTTGAGGCCGGCGCTGACATCTTCGGCTTTGCGCAGGATCAGCTGGCCCGTCTGGTGGCCGCTGGCGCTCTGATCGACATGCTGCCCGAGAACGCCGAGATCGTCGCTGCCAACAACGACGCCGGCTCCGTGTCCGCTGTCACCCTGGGCGATCTGCTCTACGCTTACCCCATGACCTCTGACAACGGCTACTTCCTGTACTACGACAAGTCCGTGGTCACCGATCCCACCAACCTGGAGGCGATCCTGGCTGACTGCGAGGCCGCCGGCAAGAACTTCTACATGGAGATCAACTCCGGCTGGTACCAGACTGCGTTCTTCTTCGGCGCTGGCTGCACCCTGACCTACGGCACCGACGACCTGGGCAACATCGTGTCCATGAACTGCAACTACGCCTCCGAGAACGGCGTGAAGGCTCTGAAGGCCATGATCAAGCTGGCTCAGTCCCCCGCGCACGTGAATGGCTCCTCCGCCTCCAACGCCACCAACCTGGGTGCCATCGTTGACGGCACTTGGGACGCCGGCGCTGTGCAGGCCATCCTGGGCGAGAACTACGCTGCTGTCAAGCTGCCCACCGTGGACGGCTTCCAGCTGGGCGGCTTCGGCGGCTTCAAGATGCTGGGTATCAAGCCCCAGACCGACGAGGCCAAGATGGCTGCTTGCGACGCTCTGGCTCTGTACCTGACCTCTGGCGAGGTGCAGGCTGCCCGCTTCGACGCTGTGGGCTGGGGCCCCTCCAACCTCGAGGCTCAGCAGTCCGAGGCCGTGAAGGCTGACGTGGCTCTGTCCGCTCTGGCTTCTCAGCTGGCCTACTGCATCGGCCAGGGCCAGTACCCCGGTGAGTACTGGACCCTCGCGACCGCTCTGGGTGACGATATCCTGGCTGACAAGTACGATGCCTACACCGATGAGCAGCTGCTGGAGGTTCTGACCACGTTCCAGACCACCGCTGGTTCCTACATCGCTCAGTAATTGAGTACTTGGCGGGCTGGAGGCATGATGCTTCCAGCCCGTTTTTTCAAATCCGTACACCACCTACGCGGGAGATGGCAGGGGAGCCTCCCTGCGGCACACCATTTCCCGCGTGGGTGATGGAGTGCGCGTCAAATGGCGCGCAGACCGCTCCGAATGACAAACCTACAATAGATAAGGGACGGTGAAAACATGAATGATCTGGACTACTTGCGGCTGAGCAAGCCGCAGAAGCTGCTGCACAATCTGGGCAAGCTGCTCAAGTCGCTGCCCGGGCGTGTGGGCGGCTTCTTCCTGGGGATCGTGATGTTTTTCTGGAAGCTCATCAAGGGTATCGGCCTGACCATTGCCGACCTGGTGATGACCTACATCCGCGGTGACTGGAAGACCAAGATTTCCTACACGGTGATGGGCTTCGGCTCCATCATGCGCGGCCAGTGGCTGCGCGGCATTCTCTTCTTCGTGTTCCAGACGGTCTTCAACTGTTACCTCTGGTTCTTCGGCCTGGGGTATGTGATGAAGCTGGGCACGCTGGGCACGGTGGATACCACCACCGCCGACAATGGCGCCGTTATCTATGGTGATGATTCCTTCCTCATCATGCTCTACGGCGTGCTGACGATCTTCTTCATCATGGCGTTCATCTACACCTGGTATGTGAACATCAAGCAGAACAAGATCAGCGAGCAGATTCTCAAGTCTGGCAAGCCGCTCAAGTCCGCCAAGGACGACATGCACTCCCTGCTGGACAACCAGTTCCACAAGACCCTGCTGGCGATCCCCACCCTGGGCGTGACGGTGTTCACCATCCTACCCATCATCTTCATGATCCTGGTGGCCTTCACCAACTACGATCATGACCATCAGCCTCCCGGAAAGCGCTTCCAGTGGGTGGGCCTGCAGAACTTCGAGACGCTGCTGGTCACCAAGGAAACCCCTGTGAAGCTGGAGAACCTGACGGAGAACCCTGTTAATGGCAGAGCGAACATCACTGTCAAGGCGAAGAACGGCGACTCCTTCGTTCTGGATATTAATGAGGAATCCGAGGCGCTGATTTCTGCTGCTCAGCAGCTGGTGCTGGTGCCCATGCCGGAGTTCCCCCTGGAGGGCTCCCTGGCCGATGGCTTCACGCTTGTTCCCCACGATAATTCCAAGCGCAGCAACTGCTACCTGATCTTGAATACCCCTGATGGCAGCAAGCTGACGCTGACCTGTAAGAAGAACAATGCTGGCTACAACGGCATCATGGAAGCTGTCAACATGACGGACGCGGCCTATAGCGTCCTGCTGGAGGAAGCGAATGATAAGGGCCAGCAGACGCTGATTGTCACGGCGGGCGAAGTCGTTTACGAGATGGTTGTTACCAAGATTGAGGCTGTACTTGCCCCCGACTCGCGCGCTGAGTTCGCCCTGGAGTATGACGAGGAGCAGGCGCTGGCTGTGACCTCCTCCGAGAAGGACGGTAAGATCCGCATTTCTGTGGACAACACCGACGGCAAGACCCTGATCGGTTACCTGCCCATTGAGCAGGCTGAGGCGGTGGAAGCGGCCAAGGCCATCGTTGCCGCTGGCGGCGAGATGGAGCTGGAGAAGTCCATGAAGGACATCATCGGCAACATCGACACCGGCAATGTGGACGATGAGGGCAACAAGATCTACGAGGAGGGCATCGTCGGCCACGAGTACACCTTCACCATGACCTTCACCGGCGCTGATCACGAGCCTGTGACCCTGGTGGTTTCCGATGGCGCCCGCGAGACCTTCAACGGCACTATCACCTTCCTGGGCGCTGCTGAGCGCGTGGATGAGGCTGCTGCTGAGGCAGCCCGTGCGGCAGGCGATCCTGTGGCAGAAGCCATCGCCCAGGGCAAGGTTGCCCTGCGTGCCAGCGAAATCCGCCTGACGGAGCAGCCCTCCATGCCCAAGACCTTCACGCAGGTGCTGCTGTGGACGCTGATCTGGGCGTTCTTCGCCACGTTCCTCAACTACTTCCTGGGCATGCTGGTGGCCATCATGATCAACAAGAAGGGCATCAAGCTCAAGAAGCTGTGGCGCACCGTGCTGGTCATGACCATCGCCATCCCGCAGTTCATCTCCCTGCTGTATGTGTCCAAGATGTTCGCAGCTGACGGCCTGATCAACGGCACCCTGATGAGCTGGGGCTGGATCAAGGAGCCGCTGCCCTTCTGGACCAACGCCACCTGGGCCAAGTGCACCATCATCGGCATCAATATCTGGATCGGCATTCCCTACCTGATGCTCATCGCCACCGGCATCCTGATGAACATCCCCGCCGACCTGTACGAGTCCGCCCGTATCGACGGCGCGAACGCCTTCCAGACCTACATGAAGATCACCCTGCCCTACATGCTCTTCGTCACCGGCCCCTACCTGCTGACGAGCTTCACGGGCAACATCAACAACTTCAACGTCATCTTCCTGCTGTCCCAGGGCAAGCCGCTGAGCATGGACCTGATGGGCAACGCCGGCAACACCGACCTGCTCATCACCTGGCTGTACAAGATGACCGTCACCGACAGCAACTACAAGCTGGCTGCTGTTATGGGTATCCTGGTCTTCGTGGTCTGCGCGGTGATCAACCTCGTCGTCTACAACCTGATCCCGTCTGTCAAGAATGAGGAGGATTTCCAGTAATGGCTAAGAAAAATAACATTCCGGAAGTCGATATCGTTGTTGACGAGCAAGCGGGTGTCATCCGCGAAGTCAAGCCGGAGCCGCATCTGCGCTCCAAGAAGGGCCATGAGCGCCGCGTCAATGCGACCATCTACACCATCCTGATCCTGATGTCCATCATTTGGCTCTGTCCCTTCGTGTTCCTGGTGTTCCAGTCCTTCCGCTCCTACCTGCCCGAGGTCGAGGCGGCGGCAGGCGGCATCGCGGGCGGCATGGCCCCCTACCTGCTGCCCAAGGTCTGGTCGCTGGATAACTACAAGTTCCTCTTTGCGGGCGCCGGATTCAGCTTCAAGCTGCTGGTCAAGGACCTGCCTGCTATTGTGATCACCGTCATCACGGTGCTGGCAGGCGGGCTGGGCGTCTTCAAGTGCCTCAACCGCAAGGCCAAGAACCCGCTGGAGGGCAATTCCAGCAATGTGAAGATGGCTCTGCTGGTTGGTGCGGTGGCGCTGGTGCTGACGCTGATCCGCTGCATTGACTCCAGCAAGTGCGATTTCGTCCGCTGGTTCATCAACACGCTGACCATTGCCTTCTTCTGTGCGATCATCCAGACCATCATGCAGCTGTCCGTGTCCTACACCCTCAGCCGCATCCGCTTCAAGGGCCGCAAGCTCATCATGAACGTGGTGCTGGTGCTGGGCATGTTCCCCGGCTTCCTGACGATGATCGTGCTGTATTACCTGCTGAAGATGCTGGGCCT
>JBGVOA010000015.1:0-2536 GCA_045126095.1 Christensenellales bacterium
CCCCAGACCCCGGCAGGGCCTCCGCGGCCCTGCACCCCGTAAGGGTCTTCGACCCTTAACCCTTTTTCGCGATGGGGTTGAGTGCGCGTGGGAGTAGGGGATGGAGAGAGCTTCCATATATGTGAATATAAAAGGCAGGGGAGGGCCACGTAAACCGTGCCTTCCCCTTGCTTGTTGCTACACTGCCTGTAAGGAGTAACCATGAGCTATAACCGTATTGACCGTATTTCCGAGGAGGTTCGCCGGGAGGTGGATCGCATCATCCGCGAGGATCTGAGCGATCCCCGCGTGTCCGGCACCTTCTCCGTCACCCGCGCGGAGGTCACCCGTGACCTGCGCCATGCGAAGATCTATGTGTCCGTCCTGGAGGACGACAAGCGCGAGGGCATGATGGCCGCGCTGAAGAAGGCTGCGGGTTTCATCCGCCGCGAGCTGGGACACAACATCATCATCCGCTACAGCCCGGAGCTGTCCTTCGTCAGTGACGAAAACATCGCTTATGGCGTGCACATCGCCAAGGTACTGGCAGACGCCCAGAAAACGGAGGGTGTTACCAATGAGGAGAACGAGCCTGAGACCCCTTGAGCCCGTGATGGAAGCCATCCGCCAGGCCAAGAGCATCGCGCTGGTGTGCCACGTCAGCCCTGACGGCGATACGGTTGGCAGCGCCATGGCATTGCGCCAGGGCCTTTTGCAGCTGGGGCGCCCCATCACCATGTTCTGCCAGGATAAGATTCCGGATTACCTGACCTTCCTGCCTGGCGCGGAGGGCTTCCGCCTGCCGGAAAACGTGGCGGAGGAGGAGCGGTTCGACCTGCTGCTGTGCGTGGACGTGTCCGACGAAAGCCGCATGGGCCGCTGCGCGCAGCTGGTTTCCCGGGCAAAGAACACCGCACAGATCGATCACCACAACACCAATACGGATTTCTGCAACGCCAACTGTGTGGACGGCACTGCGCCGGCCTGCGCCCTGGTGGCCTATGAGCTGCTGGAGCGCCTGGGGTGCGAAATCACGCCGGAGATCGCCGTGTGCCTGGCGGTGGCCCTTTCAACTGATACCGCTCACCTGGTCTACAACAGTACTACGCCTGAAGCCTTCCGCGTTATGGGCGAGCTGGTGGAGATCGGCGCGCCCATTGCGAAGATCCACCGCCGGCTTTACCGGGAGCGTCCGCCCAGGCAGATTGCGCTGCTGGCCCGCGCTCTCAACACCCTGACCTACCACCACGGCGGGCAGATCACCTCCCTCACGCTGACGCAGAAGGATTTTGAGGACTGTGGCGCGCTGAGCGAGGATGCGGAGATCATTGCCAACTACGGCATGGACATCAAGGGTGTGCGCATGTGCGTTTTTGCCCGCGAGAACGGCAAGGGTGGCGTGAAGATGAGCCTGCGCTCGATCCATCCCTGGCAGGTGAGCGGCGTAGCGACGCGCTTTGGCGGCGGCGGACATGCCCAGGCCTCCGGCGCAACGGTTGATCTGCCGCTGGACGAGGCCGTCCGCCAGGTGGTTGCCGCAATGACGGAAGAGCTGGAGAAGGACGAATGAACGGATTCCTGAACATCTTGAAGCCCCCGGGCATGACCAGCGCGGCGGTGGTGGCGGTGGTAAAGCGGCTGACGGGCGAGAAGCGCGTGGGCCATGCCGGTACCCTCGATCCGGAGGCGGCGGGCGTGCTGCCGATCATGATCGGTCGGGCAGCGCGGCTGTTTGACTATCTGGTGGATAAGGAAAAGGCCTATGTGGCTGAGTGTGCCTTCGGGTACGCCACCGACACCCAGGACGCCACGGGCGTGGTGATTGACGAGGGCACGGCATACCCGACCCTGGAGGCCGTCCGTGCGGCCGCCGACCAGCTGGAGGGCGACACCTGGCAGCGTCCGGGAATGTACAGCGCCATCAAGCAGGATGGCGTGCCCATGTACGAGCGCGCCCGCCGGGGCGAAACGGTCGAAGTGCCGCTGCGCCAGGTACATATCGAGTCCATCACCCTGCATGAGGAGCGCCCCAACCACGGGGTGCTGATGACGGTGCGCTGCGGTCGCGGGACGTACATCCGCTCCATCTGCGAGGATCTGGGCAAGCTCACCGGATGCCCTGCGCACATGCGCTTCCTGCTGCGGTCTCAGAGCGGCGTGTTCACCCTGGAAACGGCCATGACCGTGGAGGAGGCTGCCGCCCACAAGGAGGCCGGCACCCTGGCGGACAACCTGCTGCCGCTGGACTGGCCCATTTCGCACATCCGCCGCGTGGACGCGCCGGCATTCCTGCAAAAGCAGGTGGTCAACGGTGTGAAGCTGCCCGTGAAGCGGGTGAAGAACGCGGCGGACGCAGCAGAAGGTAAGCCTGTGCGCGTGTACCTGCACGGGCAGTTCTGGGGCATTGCCGCCCGCGAGGGGGACATGCTGGTGTGGAAGTGCCAGACCCCGCCGGACGCACCCTGCAATCCTGATGAAAAGACAATCAAGGAGGAGAGCCATGAAGATCTTGCGTGACCCGAAGCGCCTGAATCCCTGCGTGGTGGTGCTGGGCATG
>JBGVOA010000016.1:0-2507 GCA_045126095.1 Christensenellales bacterium
AGCTGACTCCTGAGTCGAAGGCCTTCCTGGACCGCTTCGTGCCCGTCTACCTGGAGGTGCTCATGAGGCCCGAATACGCGGATTATCTGGGCACCATCATCATCGAGGGCCACACGGACATGTCCGGCTCCTACGAGCGCAACATGGAGCTCTCCCAGGAGCGTGCGCTGGAGGT
This sequence comes from Christensenellales bacterium, assembly GCA_045126095.1. Taxonomy (GTDB): domain Bacteria; phylum Bacillota; class Clostridia; order Christensenellales; family Aristaeellaceae; genus UBA11524. The sequence goes on from JBGVOA010000016.1 coordinate 176, forward strand.
GCTGCTCTACATCCGCAACAATGTGTATTACGGCGATTCCCGCACCCAGGCTCGCCTGGACACGCTGCTGGTCGCCATGGGCAAGGGCTATTCCGACCCGGTCTACTACACCTACAACGGACAGCAGTACATCGACCAGGACGCCTCCCGCCGCGTGGAGTTCAAGTTCAGCCTGCGCGACGCGGAGATGATCGAGGAGATCAACCGCCTGCTCAACGGGCAGTAAACCACGAAAACCGGAGGGGGCCGCCGCGGCTCCCTCCCTTTCCGACTTCTGAAAGGCAAAATCATGAAAGCATTCGCCATTGTATCCGTTCTGATTCTGCTGCTGACGCTGGTGGGCGTGGGCAGCATGTACCTCTCCGCCACCATCTATGTGGAGGCCAGCGGTGTAACCACCATGGAGGCCACCGCCCGGCAGGAGTTCTTCGACTCCCTGGCAGAGCAGGTTCGCCTGGACGCGGTGGTCGGCACCACCTTCGGCAGCGTTTCCGAGCTTTCCGGCGCAGAGGACTACAAGTTCTGCATCTACACCGTCCACCTGAAGAACAACTGCCGCATCCCCGCCGAAATGGTGGAAATGCAGATCTCGCCCCGGGGCAGAGACGTTGTGCAGATCGGAGAGGCGCCCCTGGTGACCGTCAACCCCGGCGAAACGGCGGAGGTCAAGGCCGTCCTCCTCACCTCGATGGACATGGACGCCATGCGCGAGGTGACCATCAGCTACTACATGTGGGGCGTGCCCTTCACGCTGAAAACGATGATCCAGTAACAGCAAAAGAGACGACCTCCGCGAAGGAGGCCGTCTCTTTTTGTCTGCATATCAGCCGTTGGGGTTGAGCACATCCCAGCCCTGTTCCGGCTCCACCGGAGCCGCAGCCGCCACAGGGATGAAGCCGCGCACCGTTTTGCCGGAAAGCGTCGTTTCCACATAGAGCCAGTCGCCCATGGTGGCCAGGCAGGTCACCTGCTCACCGGCGGTCAGCACCATCAGCGTCTTGCAGGAGTTGAGCGGGTCGTCCGTCAGCCAGGTGTCGCTGACGATCTCGTAGGGGACCTCCGCCCAGGCCAGCACCGGTACCTGCACGCCCCTGGGCAGCACAGACACGTCCACATAGCCAAAGCGCATCTGGCCGCTGGAGATATCGTACTGCACCAGCACCCAGCCATCCTCCTGGCCGAAAACCTGCACCCAGTCGTTGGTGGACATTACCGCCTTGCCATTGGCCGGACGATAGCTGCTGCGGCCCGGCGCGCTGAACACATCGTACTTCTCGCCCGTGCGCAGGGAGGGCTCCTGGGGACGCGGCATGGCGATGGGGTCGCCCGCGTTGCGGGGGATGTCCGGCGCGGTGGTCAGGATCGCGTCCGCCTCAGCAGGGCTCTTGGGGAAATAACGGTAGTTGAAAGCCTCGAAGGAAGCGTCGTACACGCCGTAGACCCGCTCCGTGCCCTGATAGGCCAGATCCTCATAGGTGACGTACTCGATCACGCCGTCACGGATGGTGGCCACGGTCGACGCACCTCCCGCCGTGTCGCAGACCATGCCGCCAAAGCGCACGTTCCTGCCCTCCACCTTCAGCGAGATCGTATGCACGCCGTCCACAGGCCTGCTGCCGTAGACGAGGTCGATGTCATCCTGCAGGTCGAAGAAGATCGCAGGGATCACATCGCCGTCGGGAATCGCATTGTGGTTGCGCCCAGTGATACGCCATTCCCCGTTGCGCTTCTGAAGCAGGCAGAGCACGTTGTGGTCTCCCTTGCGCATGATCACCAGACCCAGCGGGTGGTCGCCCACGATCGCACCCTCATCGCACAGGAAGCAGGCATAGCCCTCGTCTTCCGTGTTCGACCGGGCCACCTCGTAGCCCTCCCAGGCATTTACGGAAAAGAGCTCCGCAATCTCCGGCGGAACCTCATCCGCCAGCGCTGCCGTAGCGCAGAGGAGCAGGAGCAGGGCCAGCACCAGCCGGTAAATTTTCTTCATCGTTCACACCGCTTTCTTGTTTTGTAGGCAGCTGTCACCTACAAAACGCAGCACAGCTGGAAAACCTTCCCGCCGAAAGCAAATATCGCAAAAAAGTGGACGACCCCTTGCGCAGAGACGTCCACATATCAATTTCAGTCATCCAGGAAGCTGGTCATCATGTAGCCGGTGTAGCCATTGTAGCGCACCTTCGTCCAGGTGGAGCCGGGCACAAGCACGGTCACCGTCTTGCCATGGGGCACCTTGCAGAGGATGTTGCCGCTGGTCTGGGCCGCCGTGCTGCGCAGGTACACAAAGGTGCGATCCGGGTGCGACACCGTCATCGTCGGGTTGGAGGATACGTTG
>JBGVOA010000017.1:0-1333 GCA_045126095.1 Christensenellales bacterium
GCAGTTCAAGGTGCGCTTCTCCGGGGAAGCGTCGACGAGCTCTGCAACGACAAGTCGGAATTTCTCGGTCACCAGCGCAACGAAGAATTCCAACGGAACGGTGACCGTTCGCTGGACGGATTCCGCGAACAACGGGCCGTACACGCTGCACTATAAGCAGCGCAGCTCCGGCTCCTGGACACAGGATCGCAACTCGAACTTCCGCTACTGGAATGCCAGCGAAGTTGGCAGTGTATCGAGCAAGTCTGCTACGCTCATGCGCCTTGTGCCGGGATACTCCTACTGGATTGTCGTTCGCGACTCGGATGGTGCGGAGGCTGTCTACGAGTATATTGCCGGAACAGCGCCGAACTTCACCGAGTACGGCAATACCCTGGCCATCACGATCAAGCGGAAGAGCAACGGCGCAACGGCGGATCTGAGCAAATACTCTGCCAGCGATATAGCTGCCAATATGGCGACCAAGGAGTATTTCGCCTACATCCGCCTGGATTACTCGCAGCTGGCCCGGGCCCGTGAGTATCATGGCGTCATGGCGATCCGCGATCCCCGTGGTCAGATCATTGCTGACAATGTCGCAACCTTCAATTTCAACGCTGGTAACTATTACACCTACTGGGGAAATTACGGCCTGGAATGGTACTTTGGCAAGGTCAAGGACTCCTATGGCTCCATCCCCACCGGTACCTACACCATGTACCTCTATCTGGACGGCAAGTTTGCGGCCTCGGACACCTTCACCGTCGGCAACTGACGCCAGAGCAAAAGCCCCGCACCGGCGCGGATGCAGCAGCATCCGTGGGTGCGGGGCTTTTTATGATGTGGTTGATTACTCCTGCTCAAACACAATGGCGTTGCGCAGGCCCGTCTTCGTGTAGCAGTAGAGCGTCACCGGGCAGGGCATGGTGCCCGCGCGAACGTAGACGATGGCGCGGCCGAACTTGGTCTTGCGGTGCTTCTCGCTGTAGGGGGTCAGGTCGGCGGGGTGGCCGTTTTCGATGCCGAGGATGACCGCGTCTCCGGTCAGCTGCCAGATGATGTCCTCGTCGTACCCGGCGGCGATGCGGCCCTCAGCGTCCAGCAGGATCACCTCGACCTGGATGACGTCCTGGCCGTCGGCCTTCATGTCCAGCTTATCGGCCTTCAGGGCGATCTTCGTCGCGGGGCCGGTGGAGGTGAGGACGTCCTCCGCCTTGCCGGCGACGGCCTTCAATTCGCCTTCTGCGTAGGGGATCTCCCACGTCGCGCGGCATTCGGTGTCGAGGCTGACTTCCTTCTTGCCCAGGGATTCGCCGTTCAGGAACAGCTCGCACTCCGGCTGGTTCGTCGCGAC
>JBGVOA010000018.1:0-2144 GCA_045126095.1 Christensenellales bacterium
TCCAGGCGCAGAAGCAGCAGGCCGCCACACAGCAGGCCAACGCTGCCGCGCAGCAGAATACGGCTGCGGCGGCAACTGCGGCGACACGCCAGTTCCTGAACCCCAACAACACCTTCATCAACAGGACAGCTCCGGCCACGACGGCCGGGGCTGCTCCTGCTGCACAGAATCAGGATGATGCATATGTAAGCTACGTGCAGGCACTGATGGCAGCACGGCAGAATCAGAGGATCCCTGTGGCGCAGCAGAACGCGCTGCAGCGGGCGCTCTCTGCCAATATGCCCACGCAGTACACGCCCTATGCACCCGGCGGCGTGCTGGGACAGGGCCTTGACGTCTACAACCAAACCAACCCCGCCACACAGCGCACCATGCAGGGGCTGAGCATGCAGGGGTACAACCTCACCAACGAGCAGCTGCAGGCGATCCTGAGCGGCGAGGCCTTCATCCCGGAAATGTCCGGCTGGGATTACACCTGGAGCAAGGACGGCAGAACCTCCATCGAGCGTGGCGTCGGAGACTCCCGAAACATCCTCAGCGCGGCTACCAATGCAGGGTGGTTTGACAACGATGCAAACCTTACACCGGAGAACATTGGGCTGGTGTCGGACAGGTTCCTTCAGGGTGCGCTGAACAGTGAGCAGTACAGGCTCAATGAGCAGCTGGGTGAATCTCAGTACGACAACAGCGAATACCTGGATTACCTGCGAAGTCTCGGCGGTACGGCAAACCTTTCGCCCGCGAATCGCTCCTGGGCAAGTGGTATTGTCACGGACAACTCGCGATACAACAGTATCGCACAGGGCAACAAAGGCGCCGGTTTTGCATGGTTCATTGCAAATGAGGTCTACAACTTATACGAAAGCGATCAGGAGTACTACGATCTGACGGGTATCGACCGAGGCTACCCCGGCGTGATCGAGGCGTATCTGGACTACACGGCTAAACGTTACGATAAAGACGCAGTTGACGAGCTGATGATTGCCAACGCCCTGGCGCTGAATCACATCATCAGCGGCGGTGACCTGGCGGAATACAACGAAGAACAGGCGCTCGCATGGTACGACAGTCTTGAGGCGGAGGAGCAGGACGAGCTGCTGGCCTGGGCGCTGGGTGCATTCTCCAACCGCTCATTGGGCTATGAAAATGTGCCGTGGGGGCAGCCTGAAGCGCTGGGGCAGCTGGGCGGCCAGTATGCAGGCTTTGACATCCTGGAGAGACGCAGAGTCACCAACGCGGAAGTGCGGACACAGGAAACCCAGACCGAGGTGGACAGGCTGCAGAGAGAATCAGATGGACGCGCGGAGCTGTCCTCCATCCAGTCCGACCTGGACGCTGAGATCCTCGCTGCGGGCTACAACATCACCCCGGAGCAGCTCGATGCTGCCCGCGATGAGGTCAACACGAATTATGCCGAATTCCTGGACAACACCGGCTACGGTAACCTGATGACGGCGGACGAGCTGATCCGGTATACGTACCTGAAGGCACAAGACCCGACAGGCGCAGAGGCGGACGAATACATTGAGCTGCTGAAGGATCAGAAGCTTTTGGAGGCCCGCAGCATTGCCAACCGCGCGGAGACCACGCTGTATGCGGAGGATCCGCTGTTTGCCGTGCCAACGGCGGTGGGTTCTGTGGCGGCGGGGCTGGGTGATATCGCCCTGGCCGGTGGCAAAGCAGCCGAATCCTTGACCGGAAACGCGAACCCCTACAGCCGATGGCATGACCTGACTCACTACAAGGGAGATGTGCGATTTGCTCAGAACGCGGCCATCCATGAGGCTTTAAAGGAGGCCACGGGCAACGAGGGACTGGCAGATGTGGCTGGGATGGGATACGACGTTGTGATGGCCGGAGCGGACATGCTGCCCGCCATGGCCGCAACAGCGCTGACGAAAAACCCTGCGGCCGGCGCAGCTGTTCTGGGCGCGGAAAGCTACTCCGGAGCCATGACCGAGGCAGCTATGCGCGGCTACGACCCGGCGCTGACGCAGGTGTATGCGATCGGCACTGCTGCCATTGAGGGAATCACAGAAAAGTATTCCATCGAAACGCTGCTGAAGAACCCGAAGACCCTGCTTGGTACCATCGGACGAAACATTGTGGTGGAGGGATCTGAGGAGATTGCCAGCGGAGCGCTG
>JBGVOA010000019.1:0-4478 GCA_045126095.1 Christensenellales bacterium
GTTTCGAAAGGGCCGAACGGCCCTTCGCGGAGTCCAGAGGCAGAGCCTCTGGCCGCCGGAGGCCTCACTGTATCGCTCTGACCTGCTCTGTCATTCCGTCGATGATTTGACGGATGCGCTCGCGCTTGGTCTTCATGGACACGCGGTTGACCACCAGGCGGGCGGAGCACTCGGCGACCTCCTCCAGCACGGACAGGCCGTTGGCCCTGAGGGTGCTGCCGCTCTCCACGATGTCCAGGATCACGTCGGACAATCCGATCACCGGGCCCAGCTCGATGGAGCCGTGCAGCTCGATGATCTCGATCGTCTGGCCCTTCGCATCGTAGTAGGCGCGGGCGACGTTGGGGTACTTGGTCGCCACGCGGAAGGTGGCGCGGGTGGCCTGCTGGTTCTTCTGGTCGGCGTACCCGGCAATGCACAGGCGGCACTTGCCGAAGGTCAGGTCCAGCACCTCATACAGCGGACGGCCCGCTTCCAGCAGGGTGTCCTTGCCCACCACGCCGAAGTCCGCCACGCCGTGGTCCACATAGGTGGGCACGTCGCTGGGCTTGACGAGGATGAAGCGGATGTTGTTGGCCTTGTCCCACAAAACCAGCTGACGGCCGGGGTTGCGGGGCTCGGAGCAGTCAATGCCAAGGTTTTCCAGGAGGGTGAAGGCCTGCTCCGCGAGCCTGCCCTTGGCCAAAGCGAAGGTGATGACCGGCTGCATCAGAACACCGCCTTTCCGTATTGCTGCAGGCCGCCGGCGGTGATGTACACCGCTGCGCTGGCCTGATTGGCGTCGACCCGGTGTCGCAGGGCCTCCGCGTTCATCCCATACATGATGGCCACGGACACGCCGCGCTTGCGCTGCTGCTTGGCGTAGGTGATGGCGGCGGCGCGGCAGCCCTCCTCAAAGCCAAGCACGATATCGGGAATGGGCGCTTCGAAGGACGCTCCCTGGCGCTCCAGGGCGATCAGCAGCAGCTTCATGCTCAGCGCGAAGCCCGTCGCGGGCAGCTCGCGGCCGAAGCGGGCCATCAGTCGGTCGTACCGACCGCCGGACATCAGCGGCTGGCCCAGCTCGGCCACCAGGCCGCGGAAGATCGTGCCGGAGTAGTAGTTCGCCTGGTGTGCCATGCCCAGGTCGATGCTGATGCACTCGTCGCAGCCGTATTCGCGGAGCACGGCCATAATCTGCCGCAGGTTGTCGATGGCGGCGAGGCACTGCGGGTGCTGGGTCAGCTTCTCCGCCTCATCCAGGACGGAGGCGTCGCCGTACAGGCGGGGCAGCTGCATCAAGCGGGCGATGGCGTCCTCCGCCAGCCCGCAGCGGGTCAGGTAGGCCTCCATGTCCATCAGGCTCTTCTGCTCGGTCATGGCGCTGACAGTGGCGCACTGCTCGTCGGTCAGTCCCGCTTCCTTCAGGAAGCCGGTCACGAACTGCGCCTGGCCCAGCTCAATCTGGAAATCGCGAAGGCCGCTCTGCTGCAGTACATACACCGCCAGGGCGATGACCTCCGCGTCGGCCTGGGGGCTGGCTTCGCCCATCAGCTCCACACCGGCCTGCGTCTCCTCGCACAGGAGGGAGGAGGTCTCCGACAGCATCTTTGTGGCGGACTGCACATAGCACAGCCGCAGGGGCAGGGGAGCATCCGCCAGCTTTCCGGCCGCCATGCGGGCCGCCGGGATGGTGGAGTCCGGCCGCACGGCCAGGATCCGTCCCTGCGCGTCGAAGGTTTTCCACAGGTGCTCCGGGCGGAAGCCGTAGGTGCGGTCATCCAGTGCGTCGTAGAACTCCAGGATCGGCGTTTCGATCTCCTGATAGCCCTCCAGCGTGAACAAATGTCGCAGGGTCTGCTCCAGCTGACGCTTGCGCGCGCACTCGCCGGGCAGGGTGTCCTGCATGCCGCTGGGGATCTGAAGCTTGCGACTGGCCATAGGCAACCTCCTGAGGTTAGATAATTTAGCGCGATAAAGCACTAATGTGGTGAATTATAGCAGGGAAAACAGCGTGTGTCAAGGGGGCGGATGAAATATTTGCCCGCAACGGCGCGGGCTTGACATAATTATAACATTTGCGCTGTGCGGGAGCAACGAAAGTACACAAGAAGGACAGCCAAGAACAAAAAAAGAACCTGCCGGGTCACTGTCCCGGCAGGCCGAAAGGTGGGAGGGAAAAGTTCCTGCTTCCCTGCCCAGCATCAGTATAGCAAAAATTCTTTTAGAAGTCAAGAAAAAAATTGGTATTTAAGTACATGCCAAAGAAGGGGTGGAGGGACGCACAGTGCGCAAGTGAAAGCAAAAGGAGCCTCCCCGGGCAAAGCTGCCATGGGGAGGCTCCTGGTTTGTGCGGTTTACTCCGCGTCGGCGGGCAGCAGGGTCATCAGCTGCTCGCGGTACTCGACCCACACGGGCGCGTTGCGGAAGTAGCGCGGCAGGGTGTGACCGAAGCGGTCAACCGGGCTGCGGAAGGTCACCTTGTTGTTGATGGACAGGTAGGCTACCTCGGCGTTGCCCAGGTCCTCCGCGATGGAGACGCTGTCCTCTGCGGTCAGGCCGCCCTCAATGGAGGTCAGTTCGGCTGCGGTGAGCTGCTCCAGGCTGGTGAACCACTTGATGCACTGGCTCTTCTCGTAGACCTCGCCGGCCACGTACTCGAAGTGCACCTGCACCTGGCCGTTTGCCACGATGACGTAGGCGGTGCCGATCTGATGCGCGTCTGCCGCCACCATCGGGAAGGCTTGCACGCCCTCGGCCGTCAGGTCAACGGGGACGATGTTGTGCCAGTCGTCTGCGATGCCCAGATCCTTCAGGGAGAGGCCAGCCACGCCCGTGGTGTTGCTGTTGTACCACACCTGCTTGACCTCGCCGGGCTTGGCGGGCTCCACGTTCTGCTGGGAGGAGAGGAAGAAGTCCACCTCAATGGTCTGCGTGCCGAAGACGATGCTGTTCGGGTCGATGACGCTGGGCTGCAGGTCGGAGCCGTCCCAGGTGGCATGGCCCGCGCCCGCCAGGCCGCCATTGACGAAAACCTGGTCGTAAAGCACGGCGTAGGAGTCGTTCTCGTCCACAATGCCGTTGTTGTAGCCCGTGGGGCCGTAGCCGATGGGGTCACAGGAGATGGAAGCGCCATCCACGCGCACGTCGGTCACGTTCATATACATGCCGGGGAAGAGGGCGTTGCCGTTGTCAATGACAATGTGCAGCCGCTGCGCGCCCTCGGCGGGAGCGAAGGGCATCGTGTAGGTCAGGGAAACGGTGTAGTATCCCTCGCCGGTGACGGTGGCGTTGCTGGTGGTGACATAAACGCTGCCCTCCATGGAATCATTGGGCGGCCAGCCGGTCACAGGGGTATAGAGCAGCCAGGCGGTGGCGGACGCCTCCTCCGCAGCGGCGGGGACGCAGGCCAGCGCGGCCGTTGCCAGCAGCATTGCCGCCAGCAGCAGGGACAGAAGCTTTTTCATGGGGATCCCTCCTCATAACAGGCCGGATCGGAACCATAATCCGACAATATATCAGCATTATTATAAGATACATGTCGCCGTTCGTCAAGCAGATTCTGACAAGAAAAAGCCTCCCCGGCGTGCGGGGAGGCAGGGGTTACAGGGGATTACTCCGCATCGGCGGGCAGCATGGTCTTGAGCTGCTCGCGGTAGGCCACCCAGTTGGGGGTGTTGCGGAAGTAGCGGGGCAGGTTGTTGCCCTCAGCGTCGATGGGGGAGCGGAAGGAGACCTTGTTGTTGATGGACAGGTAGGCCACCTCGGCGCCGCCCAGGTCGGTCTGCACGTTGACGGCGTCAGCGCTGGTCAGGCCGCCCTCGGTGGAGGCCAGCTCCTCAGCAGTGATGGCGTTCAGGTCGGTGAACCACTTGATGCACTCGCTGTGGGGGACGATCATCGCGGTGGGGCCGCCGGCGTACTTGAAGGAGACGGAGACCGCGCCGTTGTTGACGGCCACGAAGGCGTTGCCGATGACGTGTGCGTCAGCGCCGACCAGGGTGAACACCTGCCAGCCGGTCTTGGTCAGATCGACGGGAACGATGTTGTGCCAGTCGTCCGCAATGCCCAGATCCTTCAGGCTCAGGCCAGCCACGCCCACGGTGTTGGAGTTGTACCAAACGGAGGTGTCCGCATCGGGGTTGGGCTGCACGCCCTGGGTGGCGGTGACGAAGAAGTCAACCTCGATCTTCTTGACGTTGACCAGATCGTCGGGGTTCACAGCGGCGGTGGTGCCTTCGGAGCCGTCCCAGGTCTCATGGCCCCACGGCACGCCGGGCTGGTTGGCGACCATCCACTTGTCGTAGAGGATGGCGTAATCGTCGTTGGAATCGAACACGGAGCCGTTGTCATAGCCGGTGGGGCCGCAGGCGACGTTGCCGAAGGCGATGGACTCGCCGTTGACGCGGATGTCGGACACGCCCATGTACATGCCGTCCATGACGGAGCCGGCCACATTTCCGTCGGCGATGTCCACGAGCAGCTTCTCACCGCCGTTG
>JBGVOA010000020.1:0-2391 GCA_045126095.1 Christensenellales bacterium
TCCTGCGCAGCTGCTCGGCAAAATGGGCGCGCCAGCGTTCCGTGTCGGCCCTGGCGTTGCTGATCTGCTTCACCGCCCACTCGGCAGCCTTGTCATCATGGATCTCCCAACTCTCGCGAGCTTCCTTCATGGCTTCAATCATACGCTACACTTCCTCCTGAACTCGTAAAAATCGCTGCGGTGGAACTCGCCGATGTAGTCAAGCACAGTCGGCCAGAAATCATCGGAGGGCATGATGCACTTGGCAATCGACCACATACGGGGCACATAGTCAGGCTCCAATGCACCATCTCCATCCTTGGTCAGCACATAGGCAAGAGCTTCCGCTTCGATGCCGTGCATCTCCACAAACTGCACAATTTCGTCCTTGTTCGCCGAATCCGCCGCGCAGAGGGGGCAGCAATGCTCAGCCACCGGGTCAGCGTGGCTCACACGCGCAAATCCCGTGTCGTGCTGCCAGCTGCTGCAGTCCTCCCAGCGCTCCCACAGCGCCCCGCAGCTGGGGCATTCGTGTACTTCCTCCGGGACGGGAGCGGGCAGCGCGTGCGGAACACAGGCCATCGGATTGTCCAAGGCCGGGCCGAAAAGAGCGCTCGTCACCGCAGATACACCTCCTTGTCGATGCCCATGTGCCGGGCGTACAGATCACTCAGGGCAACCGGCTTGTACTTCACCGGCCGACGCGCCTCCTGCTCATCGACCTCGGCGGCGTCCTCGTCCTGGCAGTCGCACCATTCGTCCGGATCAAGGTAGCAGCCGCAAAACTTGCAACGCTTCATTGACAATACCTCCTGTCTTGTGTTAAGATGGAGGTGTCCTATCCCCCATCTGTTTGCCGGTTGACGCACCCCCGCGTCAGCCGGTTTTCTTATGCCGTTTTCCCCATCGGCGGGAAAAACTCCGGCAGTCTCGCGTGCGGCTCATGGATCATGTCCATGATCGCGTAGGCCTCGTCCAGCGGCCAGGGCTTTCGGCCCATCATCCGCTGGCTGACGTAGCAGACCCCCCTGCGCAGCTTGCGGGCCAGGTAGGCCTCGTCGATGTCCCGCGCCATCAGCGCACCCCGGAGCATCGCATGCGGCTTCGCCACTTTATCCCTCCTTGTATTCCGCCTGAGCCAGCATCTGCCCCAGGGCGGCGTGTGTGTTCTTCGCATCGCGGATATACTCCGCAAATGCAGCAGCATTGTCGATCTTGCCGTCCAGCGCGTCCCTGATGACGGCTTCCTGCTTCGCTGCAAGGTCCGCCAGTTCATACTTGGCGTTGACCATGGAGAGCGCCAGGGCCGCATTTTCGGGCTTCTCTGGGTACCGTTCCCGGAAGCTGGGATGGTTGTAGCGCATCCAGCCGTACCACAGGCCGGGTGCCTTGTACAGCCTCTCCATCGCGGAAACGTCCTCCGGTGTAGGCTTGACGTCACCGCGTTCCCAGCGGCTCACCGTGTCCTCGCTCACGCCAAGGAGGTGCGCCACCTGGTACTGATAGAGCCCCGCCGCTTCCCGCGCGGCCTTGAGCTCGCAGTTTGTGATCTCTGCCGTGTTGTCCACCTCCTTTTTTTGCTATAATCAGGGTAAGAAATCACGAAAGCAGCAAATACAGCACATTGAGCGACGAAATCAGCGCCGAGAAGCCCAGCACTGCACAAAAGGCTTCGTAAACGTTCCACCAGGACACCCGCTTCCGCCGCTCCTTGGGCGGTTCGGGCTGCATCCAACGCGTTTCACCGGGATACCGGCCCGGCCCCCTCTGCACGCGACCACTGCCGCCTCCTACCATGTACATCAGGCCACCTCCTCGAAAATCATGTCCGCCAGAGCCTCCAGCGCGTCGATGCGCTTGGGGAAGGTGTAGGCTTTGCCCTCAAAGCGGTCATCACCGCAGATGCGGGCCGTCACATGGTCGCCCTCCTGCTTGACTTCCCAGCTGCACATCCTGCCACACCGGGAGTAGAAACCGCCGCAGAAGCTTTTGCCGCCGTAGCTGGGATAGAGCATGATTCAGTCCTCCTTGATCAGGTCGTCGACTTTGCAGTGCAGGGCCTTCGCGATAGCGATCAGGTCGTTCGCGTCAGGCACCCGTCGGCCCGTTTCCCAATGGCTGACGGCAGCCTGGGTGACATTCAGCATATCGGCCAGTTCCTTCTGAGACAGGTTGCAAGCTTCTCGATGTTTGCGAATGCTCGGCATTCGATCACCTCCTGTAATATTACCTGCACTAATATTACCACATGTAATATTACTTGTCAATACTGTTCGTAATATTTTCTTGAAAAAAAATTACGTCCTGTTATAATAACGTTGAGGTGTTGATTATGTTTAGGAATAATATCGTTCGGTTGCGTAAAGCGAAAGGATTGACACAGGTCGGATTTGCAAATGCTCTGCATGTAAC
>JBGVOA010000021.1:0-10341 GCA_045126095.1 Christensenellales bacterium
AGAACACCAATATCCTCTATGCCATGAATAGCATCCATGAAGCCATTGAAGCAGATAAGCAAATCAAGTTCAAATACTATGGCTATGACATCGACAAAAAGAAGATCTACCACCACTGGGGGAACAAGTACAGGGTGAGTCCATACGCCCTGCTATATCGTGAAGGCGTCTATACACTGGTGGCAATTCCTGCCAAGGATAATCGTATCCGTATGTACCGTGTAGACCACATGGAAGAGGTAGAGATATCTCACGCTGACCGCCATGAAAAAGCAGTTTTTGATGCCATCAATCTTGAAGAGTTTTCAAACGGTACATTTGGCCTCTCCTTCAAACCACAATGTGAAGTGACGCTCAATGCCCATGTGAGTCTGATTGATGCTATCATTGATAGATTTGGCATGGATGTGAAGTTGACCTCCGTAAGCGATGAAGTTTGCTCTTTCACTGTGCCGGTTACACTGTCTCCGGAGTTTTTCGGATGGGTATTGTCCTTTGGTGGTCGAATGAAATTGGTTTCTCCCAGTAAGGCGAAAATGCTGTTCCGTAGTACATGCTACCGCATTGACCCACCCAAATTCAATCGTTCATATTACCTTGAATCGTACGAAGATTAACACACCCTTTTACTTACATAATGCACTGCATCCCTTGCTTTTCTCCTGCCGGTGTGCTATCCTTCCCTTGTAATCCACATAACCAACAGAAGGTATGGGATAGCCTGGTATTACACGGTTGTACTCACAAGGTTGCACCGTATTTGATGTCGTTCTTGCATTTTGTGATGGATAATCCACTTGCTCACGACATTTTCGATGGTGAATGGTGATTTTCTACGGTGGAGGATTTGAACTATCATCGTTCAAAAATCACCAAACGAGAACAGCTACACCTCTCAGATGGTTCGCACCATCAAGTACTTCGCTGAGCTGTAATCCTCACGGACTGCACTCACGGGTGTAAATTGCCCCTCCGGCTGTGGTTCACCACGGTCGGAGGGGTTGTTCTATATGAACACAAACAAGGAGGCTTTCCCATGCTGAAAAGAATGCTGCTGGGTCTAATGACTCTGGCGCTGCTGATGAATGCAGCGTTCGCCTTCGCTGAAACCCCTGACCTGTCCCATATGACTTTTGCGGAACTGGCCGAGCTGCGCGCCCGGGTTAATGCAGAGATGCTGATCCGCCCGGAAGCGGAGGATATCATCCTGCCTGGCGGCGGGGAATATGTTGTGGGCGAAGATCTGTTGCCCGGAACGTATTATTTCATTTATAACGATACTTCAACGGGGAATATATCGGTTGAGGTGTATAGGGACAAGTCCGCGGATTGGCCTGAAAATTATATAAATTGTAATTCTGATGATTATCTTGTACATACGATGTCTCTTGAAGAGGGAAATTGTATTCGAACACGATGGACTATCAGGCTCAATAAAGTCGGCTTTCCTGATTATCATGCCCCTGAGGGAACTTTTATTCCTGCGGGAAACTATGTGATTGGAACGGACATTCCCGCAGGAAGATATGAAATTAACCTCTATGAACACAGGAGCATTGTTGAAGTCAACACAGGCGCATATTTTAGAATACTGTTGGATGGATCTGAAAGGAAAGCTATTGTAACTCTCAATGATGGGAATATCCTTGTGATTCAGCAAGGGGGCATTATCATGAACAAATACAAGACCACCTTTACTTTTGATTGAGCGACGGACAAACCTCTCAGATGGTTCGCACCATCAAGTGCTTCGTTGAGCTGTAATCCTTACGGATCAAGGCTTTGCGGGTATTGAGGCGTTGAGCTTCAACTCGCCTGGTACGAAAAATGTTGATTTGGTACGGTAAACTTCCCTTACCGGAAGGCTTGCTGGTATGATAAACGTTTTCCCCTCTTTCCTGACTGTTTATGGACTGTTCCTGGAACAGTCCATACTTTGTCAAAGAAGGAGGGGTTTTTGATTGCTGTTAAAGGCTGCTGTCATGCCTGTGGCTGAAGCAAAAAAGAAGGGGCAGGCTCCCCGTGTGGCGTGAGGAGCCTGCCTGCAGCATTGCGATGCGCCGTCAGCCCTGTACGCTGCAGGCCACGTTATGCATCCACTTTTTCTGCACCATGCGGATGGTGCACCAGACGGTCTTGATGATGTAGTCGATCTTCAATAGCACTGTGATCCAGAAGGGCGACAGACCCCACACATAGGCCGCCAGTGCGCCCAGGGGCACTGAGGCCAGCCACATGAAGGCAATGTCCGCCACCATGAGGAAGCGCGTGTCGCCGCCGTTGCGCAGGATGCCCTTGGTCAGCATGGACTGGGTCGCCTGGAACACCACCATCAGCGCCACGCCGTACATCAGCTGCCAGGCGATTTCCCGCGTTTCGGGCAGGAAGTCGTACGCGCCGATCACCAGCGGGCACACCGCCAGGATGATCACCGCCGCCAGCAGCCCCATCAGCACGCTGAGCATCAGGAAGGTCACGCCCTGGCGGTAGGCTGTCTCCTTGTCGCCCCGGCCCAGGGTGTTGCCGGTCATCACGCCGCCGGCATTGGAAACGCCCTGGTTGGCCACGGTGGACAGGCGCACCGTCTGCGCCACAACCGCGTTGGCCGCCGTGAAGCTCTCGCCCATGTGGCCAATGACCACCGACACCGCCGTGTTGCCCAGACCCAGCAGGAAGTCCGACACGATCACCGGCACGCTGTAACGGAAATAGGGGCGCAGCATATCACCGCAATGGCAGGCGAAATCCCGCAGCCGCAGGCCGATGCGCTTGTCCACCACCAGCACATATGCCAGCAGGATGCCCGCCTCGATCACGCGGGCGATGACCGTCGCCAGGGCCGCGCCGGCGATCTGCATCTCCGGGAAGCCGAAATGGCCGAAGATGAGCACATAATTCAGCAGCAGATTCATGCCGAAGGAGATGATGGAGGCGACCAGCGGCAGCTTCACCTGCCGGGCCGAGCGCAGCACCACCGTCAGCGGTGTGATCACGCCCGTGAGCAGGAAGGTCGGCGCACTGATGCGGAAGTAGGTCACGCCCGCATCGATCACCGGTTGCTCATCGGCGTAGATGCGCATCAGCAGGTCGGGGATCGTCAGCGCCGCCAGGGCCAGCACCGCGCCCAGCACCAGGCTGATCCGCAGCATGAGCACAATGCCGCGCCGCATGGAGGGGATGTCCTTCGCGCCCCAGAACTGCGAGGTCAGCACCGCCGCGCCGCCGCCGATGCCCAGGCACAGGATCTGGTGCAGGGAAATGAACTCATTGGCCAGCGACGCACCGGAGAGCTGCGTTTCTCCGTATGCGCCCAGCATGATGGTATCCAGCATGTTCACGCCGATGGTGATCATGTTCTGCATCACCACCGGCAGGGCCAGCACGAGCACCGCGCGATAGAAGGCGCGGTCCCGCACAAACAGTTTATTCAGCATATTCCTTATCCTTTCCGTACACAGCTGGCCAAAAGGGTCTGCAGCCCCTCGCGGACGGCCGTTGCCTGGGAAATCACGCCCCGGAGCGCGTCCATGGCCGTTTCGCCCATGCCATCGGAGAGGACGTGCTCGCCGCCCCGGTAGAACCGGAAGCCCCGCAGGCTGAAGTCCGGCGATGCGTCAAACTGCTCCGCGCATTTCACCGCCTGACGCACCTGCTCCCGCGCATCCAGCGTGCGCCCCTGCTGCAGGAGCGCCGCTGCCGCCCAGGTGTGCAGGATCGTCCGCATCTTGAGCACATAGCTGCCGGGGGAGGCCTCCAGGCCGTTCAGCGTGTTCAGCAGCCACATCGCCAGCGCCTCGGCCTCCTGGCTTTCGCCCAGGGCCAGCAGGCAGCGGATTTCGCCCGTGCCCGCGTTGAAGACCCGCGTCAGGCTGCCCATCAGGCCCCGGCTCAGCTGGGGCAGGGCCTCCCTGTACTGCCCCAGGGCGACACGGCAGCCGGCGATGGCCACGTCGTTCACCCCGGCGATGTTGCCCGCCTCGTAGCAGCGCATGGCCTGCTCCCGCTCCTCCAGCGCCGCGTGGTACATGCCCATGTTTGTCCACAGGTTTTCCACCCGGATGGCGGGATCGGTATTCTGCCCGATCAGCGCCATGCCCCGCTCCATCAGCGCAATGGCGGCGCTCAGGGCCTCCCGGTCGTCGTGCTCCATACCGCAGAAGCCGTACATCCGCCCGGCGGCGTACACCACGTCAAAGTGGTTCGGGTAGCGCCGCAGGGCCTCCTTCGCCTCGGCAGTGGCCTCCTGATAGCGCTTCTGCCGCGTCAGGGTGCGGATGCGCTCCACGGCCTCCTCCCTCCGGCAGGAGTGCACGGTGTAGCCCACCAGCGCGTCCAGGGACACCTCGAAAAAGTCCGCCAGGGCCGTCAGCACCGCAATATCCGGCACCGACTGCCCGTTTTCCCATTTGGACACCGCCGCGGCGGACACGCTCATCGCCTCCGCCAGCTGCTCCTGGGTCATGCTCCGCTCCCGCCGCAGCGCGCGGATGCTCTCGCACAGCGTCATGCTCTGCACCTCCGTTTCCATTCCTCTTTTCATTCGACACAGAGGCGGACTTTCCTGCCGTTCAACAAAGAATTAACCCTGCTTCAACCGCTTGCCAGCCTCCGGATTCTGTGCTATCCTTGAAGGCAGCTGCAAAGGAGGCTGATCTTATGCTGCTCCGCCGTGCCGTACCGGCTGACGCACCTGCCGTCGCCGCCATCTACGCCCACTATGTCCGCGAAACGGCCATCACCTTCGCCACCCGGGCTCCCTCGGCGGAGGACTTCGCCGCCCGCATGGCCGACGACCGCTATCCCTTCCTCATCTGCGAGGAGGCCGGAGCCGTGCAGGGCTTCGTGTATGCCGCCGCCTTCCGCCAGAAGGAGGCCTATCGCTGGGACGTGGAGATGACCATCTACCTGGCCCCGGGCCTGGAGGGGCAGGGCGCCGGCACGCGGCTCATGTCCGCCTGCCTGGCGCTGCTGACGGCCCAGGGTTACCTGAATGCCTACTCCTGCATCACGCTGCCCAATGCGCGCAGCGTGGGGCTGCACCGCCGCCTGGGCTTCACGGAGCTGGGCGTGTTCCCGAATACAGGCTACAAGCTGGGCGCATGGCACGATGTGGTCTGGATGGCCCGCACCCTGGGCGACTTTCCCGCCGAGCCCCGCGAACCCCGGCCCCTCAGCGAGGTCTGGGACTCATCCATCATCGCCTGAAACCTACCTCATTTCGCCCACAACCTACCCCAAGGAGACATATCATGCGGCGAATCCTTCTCTTTCTGCTCCTGCTGACGCTGCCCGTCGCCGCGCTGGCGGAGGTGCACATCGGCACAGAGCCCCCGGCGGACTGGGCAGAACGGCCCCTGCTGCGCGTGACGATCCTGCAGACGGGCCGCTCGGACGCGATGCTGCTGGAATGCGGCGGCGAGGTCATGCTCATCGACGGCGGCGACGCCTCCTGGGCCCGCGCCATCCGGCATGATCTTGAGGCTCGCGGCCTGAGCGCCTTCCGCTACTTCCTCAACACCCATCCCCACAACGACCACATAGAGGGCCTGACCTACCTGATGCAGCAGGGCGTGCTGCCGGAAAGGTTCATGTCCCCCTTCGCGGCGGACTGGCACGACCACAGCTACCACGACGCAGCCCTGCAGGCCGCCTGGGACAAGGGCGTGCGCTTCCGCATGGTGAAGCACGGCGACGTGTACGCCCTGGGGGACGCGCAGGTGACCATCTACCACACCACGGCCTATACGGACATGAACAGCCGCAGCGCCATCCAGCTTGTTACCTTTGGCGACAGCCGCCTGCTCCTGTGCGCCGACCTGACCGGTAATGCGCAGAAGGCCCTGCTGGCCGATGTGGGCCCGGAGGGGCTCGCGGCGAAGGTCGTCAAGGCCCCTCACCACGGAGAAAACGCCATCGTGCCCGAATTCCTGGATGCAGCAGCCCCGGCGCTGCTGCTGTGCACCTCGGAGGCGGACGAGGCCCCCGACCTGGCCCGTCAGGCAAGCAGCCGGGAGCTTCCCCTGCTGTACTCCGGCGAGGGGGAGATCGTGCTGGAGACCGACGGCACGGACTGGTATGTCCGCCAGAAGGAGAAAACCGGGCGGGACAGGTAAGCAGCCAACAGCATACGCACCAGGCGGCAAGGGGCGAACCCTGCCGCCTTCTTTCTTCGCCGGAGAACTTGTATTATCAATTCTGGTACGCCTGGAACCAGTTCCTGCATCTGCGAAAGAGTTATGCAGCTGCGATGGCCTTTCCTGCATTTTCAAATCACCGCGTGCCGTTCTCACCGGAGGAAAATGCAAGAACAAAGAAAAAACATTTTTTCCTGAAATCCTGCATTGTCCTATTGAAAATGGGAAACGAATGTGTATAATATGGATTGCAGGATGCGCAATGCAAGAATTCCTGCATTATTCAGACCCGAATGGTCAGGAGGAAACGAAAATGCTGTGGATCATGATGATTGCTGTGGTGGCGCTGGGCGCGATGGCTGTGCGGGAGCAGAACCATGCGGAGGACGAGGCTGCGACAATGATCCAGCTGTCCCGCGAGTTTATGGCGTAATACAAGCATATGAAAAGGGGCTTTCCGGCGGACGATGCAGCCGGGAAGCCCCTTTTGTGTATGCATTTTGCCTTGTCAGGCCCGTGCCACGCCCTCCTGGCGGGCGCAGTCCACCACAGCCTGGGCCACGGCGGCGGCCACGCGCTTGTCAAACGCGCCGGGGATGATGTAGTCCTCCCGCAGCTCCTCGTCCGCCACAATGGCGGCAATGGCGCGGGCGGCGGCCAGCTTCATGCCCTCGGTGATGGCGGTGGCCCGTGCATCCAGCGCGCCTCGGAAAATGCCGGGGAACACCAGCACGTTGTTGATCTGGTTGGGATAATCGCTGCGGCCGGTGGCAATCACCCGTGCGCCGCCCCTGGCAGCCTCCTCCGGCATGATCTCCGGCGTGGGGTTGGCCATGGCAAAGACGATCGCGTCCTCCGCCATGGTGGATACCATCTCCGCCGTGACGATCTTCGGGGCGCTCACGCCGATGAACACGTCCTTCCCCCGGATGACCTCGCTGAGGGGGCCGCGCTCGTTCTGCCGGTTGGTGACCTCCGCCATCTGCCGCTGGGCGGGGTTGAGCCAGTCTTCCTCCACGCTGAGGGCGCCCTGCCTGTCCACCAGCACGATGTTGCCCGCGCCGAAGAGCATCAGCAGCTTCGCGATGGAGATGCCCGCGCTGCCCGCGCCGTTGATGACGATGTTCACGTCCTCCATGCGCTTGCCCACCAGCTTCAGCGCGTTGAGCAGGCCTGCGGACACGACGATGGCCGTGCCATGCTGGTCGTCATGGAAGACGGGGATGTCCAGCGTCTCCTTCAGCCGCTTTTCGATCTCAAAGCACCGGGGAGCGGAAATGTCCTCCAGATTGACGCCGCCGAAGGTGGGGGCGAGCAGCTGCACCGTGCGGACGATCTCGTCCACATCCTTCGTGGCCAGGCAGATGGGGAACGCGTCCACATCCGCAAACTCCTTGAAGAGGATGGCCTTGCCCTCCATGACCGGCATGGCGGCCTCCGGGCCGATATCGCCCAGGCCCAGCACCGCTGTGCCGTCGGACACCACCGCCACCAGGTTCCCCTTGGCGGTGTAGCGGTACACGTCATCCTTATTGGCGGCGATGCGGCGGCAGGGTTCGGCTACGCCGGGGGTATAGGCGGTGGAGAGATCCTCGCGGTTTTCCACCTTCACCTTGCTGACAACGGAAACCTTGCCCCGGTTCTTTTCGTGCATCTCCAGGGCCAGCTGATTGTAATCCATATGGCGGATGCTCCTTTATGCTGTGATCCTCTGCCATTGTACCACGAAGCGCGCTGTTGGAAAAGAGCATGAACACAAGAAGGACAGACGGAAGCGGCGCGTGACATCGCTGCCTCGCGCCGCTTCACTGTGATCAGAGAGTCCCCTGCCGGGAAAGGAGGGAAGACCGCAGGGGACAGAAGCGTTCGGTTTACTGGAACAGGGCGTTGACAGCCTCCACCGCAGAGGCGGAGGAGCCGGTCGCGCCGGTGACCGCATCAATGCCCTCGCCCAGGGTGAAGGGGCCAGCCTTGCCGATGAACTGGGCAATGAAAGCCTCGTCCGCACCGACCTTCGCGCCGTAATCGGCGTGCTCGCAGGAAGTGTCGATGGACAGGGTGGCGATGGTGCCGTCCTCATTGAGGGTGGCGGTGGCGGTGATGGTGCCGTGGAAGCCCGCAGCGGTGCCGGTGACCACACCCTCCGCCTCCTCAGCGGCGGGCAGGGTGACGGCGGGCGTCCAGGTGGTCTGGGTCTTCAGGCCCGCAGCGGTGGTGGGCATCAGCGCGATCTGCAGGCTGGTGGGCGCGCCATACTGGGCGCACAGGCCGTCCAGCATGGGATACATGCCGGTGGCGTAGTAGGCCTCGACCTCCGCCAGGCCCTCGGGGGTGGCGATGTACTCGTTCTTGTAGGCCACCAGCGCATCGAGGAACTCCTCGGTCAGCAGCAGGTCATAGGCGTACTTCTTCTCGCCCTCCTGGACGTTGACGAAGCGTACGCCATTGGTCATGGAGGGGCTCATGTTGATCAGGAAGGGCGCGGTGATGATGATGCGGGTGGGCACCACCTCATAGATGACCATCGCGCCGCCGTTCAGCTGCCGGGTGATGTAGCCCAGCTTGGCCTCGGTGATGGCGGCCTCGTCGGTCAGCCCGACGAAGGTAGCGGCATAGCCCATCCAGGAGGTGGCCAGGGTGGGATAGTACTTGTCAAACAGGTTCAGCAGCTTGGCGCGGCCTTCCTCGGTCTCCAGGTCAGCGGGGGTGAAGATGCGCACCACGCCGTCGAACTGCACGCCGTAGGAGCAGTAGTAGTTGTAGGTCTCCTCCTCATGGGGACGCAGCTGGCGGCACCAGGAGATGGACACGTTGGGGTTGTAGCCAAAGTGCAGGGTCTTGGAGGTGCCGGCCTCGGAGACGCCCAGCAGGCACAGGCTGTCAATGTCCAGCACCAGCTCAAGGTTGGTGTTGTTGGGCATACCGCCGTAGACGGTCGCCATCTGGTACATCTCGCGGTAGTTCCAGCCGGACTCGTCCTGCGCGTAGTTCGCGTCGCCCAGGTAGTGGCCGCCCTTGAGGAATTCCTTGATGGCCATGACCTGCAGGTCGTTCGTCCACTCGATGGCGCCGAAGTTCACGCCGCCGGCCTTGTTGGTGGTGGCAGAGGTCAGCGTGTCCACTTCAGCCTTGACGTAGCCGTTGGCAAGCGCCCAGGCGTGGAGCTCCTCCTCCGTCATTTCCGCCACGCCCAGGGTGGGCAGAAGCAGCGCGAGGGTCAGAAGAACAGCAAGAATCTTCTTCATGGTATGAACCTCCTTATGAAGTTTTGTTCTTTATGTTTATTGTAGCATTGCAAGCGTTATTTGTCAATGGGAGCGATGGCATGCATAATCCGCGGGCAGGCCGCATATCCTTGTGGTACACCAAATCATCAAGGAGGTATCCATCATGCTTGACACCATTTCCCTGCTTCTGACCATCATTGGCGGCATCAACTGGCTGCTGGTTGGCGTATTCCAGTTCGACCTGGTTGCCTGGATCTTCGGCGGACAGGGTGCGATCATCAGCCGCATCATCTACACCGTCATCGGCGCGGCGGCCCTGTGGTGCATCACGCTCCTGTTCCGTCCCCGCGAAAACGGCATGCGCTGACCCCCATTCACTCTTCACTATTCACTCTTCACTATTCACTCCCGGCCAGCCCCTCCAGAGCCATCCGGAAGAGAAGCACAAGGAAGAAAATGAATAATGAATCCTGTTGCCTTACAGCCCGTTAATCTGCTATACTGCCGGGGACAACTCCCACAGGAGGTACTCCCATGATGAAGCGTACCCTCAGCGACAGGCAGGCCATCCCGGCAGCCGTCCGCCTCTACGATTACCTCTGCTCCCTTCAGGGGCAGCGCTGCCTCACCGGCCAGCAGGAATCCAACTGGTGCGGCACGCAGGAGCATGAGATCAACTATCTGGTGATGCGCACAGGCCGGATGCCCGCCATCCGTGGCCTGGACTTCCTGGATAACGATTTCAATGGCGTCACCCGCCGCGCGGTGGACTGGCATGCCCGGGGCGGCATCGTTACCATCTGCTGGCACACCGGGCCGGATTTCGCCTCCTCCTACCCCCAGAGCAAGGAGGACGAGCTGGACTGGGAAAGCGCCTTCACCCCCGGAACGCAGGCAAATCACGACCTGCTGGCGGGCATGGATCGCGCCGTCCCCTACCTCAGGCAGCTACAGCACATGGGCATCCCCGTGCTGTGGCG
>JBGVOA010000022.1:0-3986 GCA_045126095.1 Christensenellales bacterium
CCGGAAGTTCGAATCTTCTCACCCAGACGTTGATGAGGTTTTCGCAAGAAAACCTCATTTTTTATGTGTCCGTGGCAGTCACTTCCTGTCGCCCGTTTGCTTGCAAACGCTGGAAAGGCCTGGTATAATAAGAACGGAAAGTTGTACGAAGGAGTCGGCGGCATGGAGAATTTCAACGCACGAATGGCAGCGGCCCGCAGGGAACAGGGGATGACGCAGGCACAGCTGGCGCAGCTGCTGCATGTGTCACGGCAAACGGTTTCCCATTGGGAGAACGGCCGTGTATTGCCAGATTTGGTGATGGCGCGGCAGATCGCTGAGGTGCTGGGGATTCATGAACTGGAGGATGAACCGGCATCGGTTGCGCCTGAAGTGCCGCAGAGCGTTGCGGCAGAGGGGTGCAAGGCGCGCAGCACAGGTTGGATCGTGGCTGGCGCAGCGCTGCTGGGGCTTGTTTGTGGATTGCTGCTGGGCATAGGGGTCATCCGGCCGGGCAGAACGCAGCACAATCAGGCGGTCATTACCGTTACGCCAGAGGCGGAGGTGGCGCCCTTCCTCGTCAACGAAGTATTTCCCACAGGCGGTTGGGACGTCGGCTTCAATTTTGAGAACGTTAGCGATATACCCTTCCGGCCAAGCGGCATGGTCGCTCTGTATTATGCGGGGGATGAGATCGCCTCTGTTGTTGCGGTGACGGATGAGCAGTTTAGGCCGTGGATGGCCAGCGATATGCTTCGCCAGGGCGATCCGCCGCTGCGTTGGCCCTTCGGCACCAATCACCTGTACATGACCGGCATGGAGTGCATCATCTATGGCACGGATGCGAACGGTAACGAGCTTTCCTTCACGGGCGGCGTGCAGTATCAGCGTCCGCCCCAGGAGTAAGGGCACAGAAAACAAAAGTTATTATTCGATATCACTTCCGGTTTTGAAGAAACTGTGGTACAATAACAAAGATATGTGAGGAGGCTGCCGTGATGGGGTGTGATTACCGTGCAGAGCTGGCGGACGTGCGCTGCTTTCTGCTGGATATGGATGGCACGTTTTACCTGGGCGACCGGCTGATTGAGGGCTCGCTGGACTTTCTGGCGGAACTGGAGAAAACCGGGCGCGATGCGTGGTTCCTGACCAACAACTCCTCCAAGTCGGCGGCGGTGTACACGCAGAAGCTGTGCCGCATGGGCGTGCCGGAGCGGTTCTGCCAGCAGGTGATGACCAGCGGCCACGCCTCGGCCCGTTACATTCTGGAGCGCTTCCCGCAGGGGCGGGGCTATCTGCTGGGCAACGAGATGCTCCGGGAGGAGCTGACCGGCATGGGATTGCGCTTTGCCGATGCGGACGATGTGGATTACGTCCTCGTGGCCTTCGATACCACGCTGGACTACGCCAAAATGTGCCGCGTGTGCGATTTGATCCGCTGGGGCAAGCCCTACATCGCCACCCACCCGGACTTCAACTGCCCCACGGAAACCGGGTTCATCCCGGATATGGGGGCCATCATGGCCTTCATTGAGGCCAGCACGGGCCGCAAGGCGGACGTGATCATCGGCAAGCCCCATTACGGCATCGTCCGCGAGGCCTTGGTGCGCACGGGGCGTCCGCTGTCGGAGATGGCCATGGTGGGCGATCGCCTCTACACGGATGTGGCTACCGGCGTCAACCACGGCATGAAGGGCATTCTGGTGCTGTCCGGCGAGGCGACGATGGATGACGTGGCTGAATCCGACGTGAAGCCGGATATGATCTTTGGAAGACTCAGCGATATGATTGCGTATCTGTAAAGGAGAGAAAACAATGCTGAAGACGACGTTCCCCACCATCGACCGCGAGAGCTCCATGCTGGGCTTTGGCTGCATGCGCTTCCCGACCACGCCCGACGGCAAGATCGACGAGGCGGAGGCCATCCGCATGATCCGCCACGCCATCGACAATGGCGTCACCTACATTGATACCGCCTACCCCTACCACGGCGGCGAGAGCGAGGTCGTCGTGGGCAAGGCCCTCCAGGACGGCTACCGCGAGAAGGTCATCCTGACCACGAAGCTCCCTTGCTGGTCCGTCCACTGCCATGAGGATATGATGAAGCTGCTGGACGAGCAGCTGGAGAAGCTGCAGACCGACCATGTGGACTTCTACATCCTGCACGCGCTGAACAACGGCCGCCTGGATGAGATGAACAGCTATGACTACAAGGGATTCTACAAGGAGGCACTGACCCAGGGCAAGATCCGCTACCCCGGCTTCTCCTTCCACGACAACGCCGAGGCCTTCCTCCGCGTGCTCAATGACTGGGATCAGTGGAAGATGGCCCAGGTGCAGATGAACATCCTGGACGATGAGAACCAGGCCACCCTGGCGGGCATCCGCGAGGCCGGCAAGCGCGGCATCGGCGTGGTGATCATGGAGCCCCTGCGCGGCGGCATGCTGGCCAATCCTCCTGCGGACGTGAAGGCTGTGTACGAGGCCTTCCAGGACAAGCGCAGCCCCGTGGAATGGGCTTTCCGCTACCTCTACGCCATGCCCGAGGTGGTGACCATCCTCTCCGGCATGAGCAACTGGGAGCAGACCACCGACAATCTGCGTATCTTCGACATCCCCGAGCGCCCCGTGCTGACGGAGGCCGAGAACGAGCTGTTCCGCAGCGCCAAGGCCACCTACATGGCCCGCATGAAGACCGGCTGCACCGGCTGCCGCTACTGCCAGCCCTGCCCCATGGGCGTGCAGATCCCCCGCATCTTCCAGGGCTATGACGGCTCCCGCCTCCACGCCGAGCCGGACTTCAAGGGCGGCTATGCCCGCATCGCTGCGGAGGAGGGCGACGCCTCCCGCTGCGTGCAGTGCGGCCAGTGCGAGAGCAACTGCCCCCAGCACCTGCCCATCATCCAGTACCTGCAGGAGATCCATGAGGAGTGCAGCAAGTAAAGATTTCCACACCAAAAGAGCCCGTACCATTTTGGTGCGGGCTCTTTTGACAAACAGACACGGCCAGTACCGCGCTTGGTACTGGCCGTATTCCTATTATGCGGGGATGGTGATGCCCAGCTGAGTCGCTGCGGCATTCAGGCTTTCTGTCACCAGCGCTTCCATGCGCTCCTCGCTCATGCAGGGCATATACTTGGTGGCGATGCACACCGCCAGGCCGTGGGCGTAGAAGAAGCTGCGCTCGTAGAGCTTCACGGCGGTTTCGCGATCCACGCCCATGCTGGCTTCGATCACGGGGAAGCCCCAGGCGTGGGTGTATTCCCGTCCGCAGGAGCCATCGCTGACACGGTCGCGCATGAACAGGAGCTTGAAGAACTGCGGCTCGTCGCGGGCGAAGAGCAGATAGGTCATGCAGACGGTGAGGTAGGGGTTCCGACTGGTGTCCATCTGGTCGCGCATGCGCTGACAGAGGTTTTCGTCAGCAGCGCGGATGACCTCTGAGCGCAGCTCGTCCATACCGGAAAAAAGGCGGAAGATCGGCTGGGTAGAGCCACCCAGTTCGCGGGCAACGGCGCGGGCGTTCAGCGCGAGGGGGCCCTCACGGCGCACCAGCTGCAGGGCGGCGTTCAGCACGGCTTCGCGGGTGAAGCGGACCATTGGAGGCATTTGTCACAACTCCTTCGTATGTGGGGGGCGTTATCTGCGGGTGAGGTAGCGCATACGGGTCATGGCGTTGGTTTGCGGTGTGGTGTAGCTGCCTGCGAGGCTGCGGTTCCTGGTGACGTTCAGCACCAGGCCCAGGCCGCCCATGTTGGTGGTCATGTTGGAGCCGCCGTAGGAAAGGAAGGGCAGGGGAATGCCGGTGATAGGCATCAATCCGAGGGTCATGCCGATGTTCTCAAACACATGGAACAGCAGCATGCCCAACACGCCGATGATGATCAGCATACCGTACTTATCGTAGGTGAAACGGGCCAGATACAGCATGCGCAGGATGATGAGCAGGTACATCAGCAGCACCAGGATGCTGCCCAGGAAGCCCCAGGCCTCACCGATGGTGGAGT
>JBGVOA010000023.1:0-12039 GCA_045126095.1 Christensenellales bacterium
CAGTTCGTTGAGTCTGTTGACCGCGCGGGTATCACTGGCGAATAAGCTGTTTGTAGCGGAAAGAATGCGTCAAAGATGGCGTTTTCGGAAATTTTCTGGTCAAAATGTTCTGTTTGGCTTGCATATTGCGCGCAGTTGTGATACAATGGTCACATGCAATATGGTTCCCTTCCAACTGAATCAAAGCCGCGAAGGCTTATGATTAATTAAAAGGAGGAATCCCCATGAAGAAGTTCCTGTCCATGGTGCTGGCTCTGGTCATGGCGCTCTCCCTGTGCTCTTTCGCGAGTGCTGAGGAAGCCTACAACATGCCCGAGATGAACACCACTGACCCCATTACCCTGACCTTCATGACCTGGGACGATTTTGAGCTGACTCAGGCTCTGATCGACCTGTTCATGGAGCAGTATCCCAACATCACTGTTGAGATGCTGCAGACCACCACGGCTGATTGCACCGCTCAGCTGACCAACATGGCCGCTGAGGGCAACCTGCCTGACGTGTTCTTCTGGCTGGACCTGGATCCCCTGCTGGCCAACCCCTACATGGCTGACATCACCGAGTATGTCGAGAACGACGTTGAAGCTCAGACTGCGCTGTACCCCTCCCTGCGTCGCGTGGGTTATGTGGACGGCGAGCGCTGCTACTTCATGGCCGGTGAGAACCTGCCCGCCATCATCTACCTGGACAAGGCTGTGTTCGACAAGCTGAACATGCCCCTGCCTGAGCAGGATTGGACCTGGGAAGAAATGATGGACATGATCGACAACGATCTGACCGACCCCGCGCAGGGCATCTGGGCCTACAACTTCTTCATGGGCCCCGTGACCCTGGGCCCCATCGCCCTGACTGACAACGTCACCGGCGAGTTTGGCTGGGACGGCGATTCCTACAACTTCGGCTCTGGCTGGGTTGAGATGGTTGAGTTCCAGACTGAAATGGCCCGTCAGGGCAAGCAGGCCATCAATGGCTCTGCCGAGTACCTGGCTGTGGTTCCGGACGACATGTGGGCGGGCGAGGCTGGCCATGTTGCCATCCAGATGGACGCTTACTGGACCATGAACAACATCTACACTCAGGCTGCTGCTCTGGAGCGTGGCCTGCAGATGGTTCCCTACAATTCTCCCATCGGCGCCGAGGTTGAGAACGGCGGTCAGTTCTCCTGGCTGGACATGGTCTCCATCTCCTCCACCTGTGAGCATCCCCGTGAGGCTTACGAGCTGATGAAGTTCCTGACCTGGGGCAAGGATGGCTGGATGGCTCGCACTGAGCTGTACCCCACTTTGACCAATGCCAATGGCGATATCATCTATCGTCTGCCCGGCTCTCTGCCCATGATCCAGGACGAGGAAGTCAACGCCGCGATGGCCGCGATCATGCCTGACCTGGGCTACTGGAACGACTGGGAGGCTTTCTTCGCCGCGATCCAGAACCCCGTTACCTTCGGTGGTCGTACCATCCCCGGCTTCAACGCCTTCGTGAACGACTACTACCACAACTCTGACTTCAATGGCATTATCGGCATTGAGGGCGCTATCCGTGAGAACGCTGTCGATCCCTACGACTACATCGACACCCTGGATGCCAAGGGCCGCGAGTACTACGATGCGACCATGGCTGCTTTCTACGCGGTGTACGGCGTTGCCGAGTAATCGGAGCATCCATTGAATCCCCTGGGGGAGCGGTTCGCCGCTCTCCCTTTTTTTCTGCGGAGGCGGTAGTTCAATAACTGAATGGTTATCGGTAGCATTCTGTACGGTCCTTCTGTCGCGTTGTTTGAGTATCCGAATAGAGAGTATGAAATTGCGCAGAGGAATGTGGCGGATTGGCTGGGGATGCATCAGCCGTAATATTTCCGGTATGAGCAGGATACAGGGATGTGCCGACGGATATACTGATCCGCCCGTCGGAGATGTATGGCGTTTCGGTGGATTGCCTGCTGGGCTTGACGGATAACCCGCAGCGCGCTAAATAGTCTTGCAATTTTCTATCCGTATGGTATAATAAATACATAGCCGATACGAAAGGATGAAACAAATGAACATGCGGAAACTTGCGGCTCTGCTGCTGGTTTTGCTGCTGCCGGCGTCAGCTCTGGCGTCCACCATTACGGCGGATGCGGGCGTCACCACAGTGGAGATGAGCGATACGCTGTATGGCCTGTTCTTTGAGGACATCAACTACGGCGCGGACGGCGGTCTCTATGCGGAGCTGCTGCAGAACCGCTCCTTTGAGTATCAGGACATCCTCAACCCGCAGCGCCATCAGCATCTGAACGGCTGGGCCTTTAATATGTCCGCCGGTGCGAAAGGCAAAGCTGCCATCTCAACGGAGAATCCACTCAATGAGAATAATCCCACCTATGTGCGCGTCACCTGCACGGAGGGGGATTACCGCTTTGCAAACGTTGGTTATCAGGCCACGGTGCTCAAGGGCGGCGTGCCGATTGAGGCCGGCAAGACCTACCGCTGCTTTGTGTACCTGCGCAACGCCGGCGACTTTGACGGCACGGTGGAGATCGCCCTGACGCAGCGCACGGGCAAGTCGCTGGCGGTGCCCAAGCGCTTCACGCTGACGGAGGAGTGGCAGAAGTACGAGCTGACCTTCACGCCCTCCTACACGGACGATGCGGTGCTCTCTTTCATCATGCACGGCACGGGCAGCATCGATATCGATATGGCATCGCTGATCCCGGCGGACGCTTTCGGGGCGGACTGGCCAAACGGCGGCTTGCGCCCGGATCTGGTGCAGGCGCTGATGGATCTGAACCCCAGCTTCCTGCGCTTCCCCGGCGGCTGCATCGTTGAGGGCAGCTACTACCGCAGCAACTTCTACAACTGGAAGGACACCGTCGGTCCCATCGAGGAGCGCGACGAGAACTTCAACACCTGGGGCTACATGATGAGCTACGGCCTGGGGTACTACGAGTACTTCATGCTGGCTGAGGCCCTGGGGGCGGAGCCGCTGCCGGTGGTGCATTCCGGTCTGCTGTGTCAGGCACGCGATGTGTTCGAGGCGCCCCTGACGATCGAGGAGACCCACGCTTATGCGCAGGACATCCTCGACCTGATCGAATTCGCCAATGGCGATGTGACCACCGAGTGGGGCGCGCTGCGTGCGGAAATGGGCCATCCGGAGCCCTTTGACCTCAAGTACCTGGGCATCGGCAACGAGAACTGGGACGCGCTGTACTGGACGCGCTTTGACATCCTATACAACTATGTGAAGGAGGCGCACCCGGAGATCACGGTCATCTCCTCTGCGGGCCCGGTGGCCGAGGGCGCGCTGCCTGCCAATGCCTGGGCGAAGATCCGCAGCCGGTATCCGGACACGATCGTGGACGAGCACTACTACATGGGCGGCGACTGGTTCCTCAGCCACGTCAACCGCTATGATAACTACCCCCGCACCACGAAGGTCTTCGTGGGTGAATACGCGGCCCATGAGGCCGTCATCAACGGCAAGCGCCCCAACAACCTGTACAGCGCCGTGTGCGAGGCGGCCTACATGACCGGCCTGGAGCGCAACAGCGATGTGGTGGCCATGGCCAGCTACGCCCCGCTGATGGCCCGCGACGGCATGCAGCAGTGGACGCCCGACCTGATCTGGTTCAACGCCCGCGAGGTGCTGCTCACCCCCAACTACTATGTGCAGCAGATGTTCGCGCAGACCGTCGGCGACCAGGTGGTGGCCAGCGAGTACGAGGGACTGAACCGGCTGGTGTACCATGTGGTGACCCGCACGGAGGATGTGCTGTACGTCAAGCTTGTCAACGCCTCCGCCTACGAGGACGCGATGACCCTGAGCCTGGCGAATGTCCCGGACGGCACGGCCTCCATGACCCGGCTGACGGGGGAGAAGAGCGCCGTCAACACCTTCTACCGCAAGGATACCGTCACGCCCGTGGCGGGCGAGGTGGCCTTTGCGGACGGTACGGCGGAGCTCGTGCTGCCGCCCTACTCCGTGACCATCCTGACCTTTGAGCTGCAGTAAAAATCCGGGAGATCCCGGTCAAGAGAAATGGAGGAATACCCCATGAAACAGGCCAAGATGATCCTCGACAAGGACTACGTCATTTCCCCGATCGACAAGAGGCTGTATGGCTCCTTCATTGAGCACCTGGGCCGCGCGGTGTACACCGGCATCTACGAGCCCCGCCATCCGCTGGCGGACGATCAGGGCTTCCGCAAGGACGTGCTGGAGCTGGTGCGCAAGCTGAACATCCCCGTGGTGCGCTATCCGGGCGGCAACTTCGTTTCCGGTTTCCGCTGGGAGGACAGTGTCGGCCCGAAGCACCTGCGTCCCAAGCGCCTCGACCTGGCCTGGAAGACCACCGAGCCCAACGCCTTTGGCCTGCATGAGTTCGTCGACTGGGCCAAGAAGGCCAACACCGAGGTGATGTACGCCATCAACCTGGGCACCCGCGGCGTGCTGGAAGCTCAGGATGTGGTGGAGTACTGCAACCACAAGTCCGGCACCTACTGGTCTGACAAGCGTATCTCCAACGGCGCGGCGGATCCCTTCAACATCAAGCTCTGGTGCCTGGGCAATGAGATGGATGGCCCCTGGCAGACCGGCGCGAAGACCGCCATTGAGTACGGCCGCATCGCCAATGAGGCCTCCAAGGTCATGAAGTGGGTGGACGATTCCATCGAGACCGTCGTCTGTGGCTCCTCCGGCTCCACCATGCCCACCTTTGGCGAGTGGGAGTACCAGGTGCTGACCGAGTGCTACCGAAATGTGGACTACGTCAGCCTGCACCGCTACTACGGCAATCCTCACAACGATACGCCGGACTTCCTGGCTTCCACGTTGGATCTGGACGACTTCATCAAGACCGTCGCCGCCATCTGTGACGCGGTGAAGGGCAAGAAGCATGCCAAGAAGAAGGTGCACCTGAGCCTGGACGAGTGGAACGTGTGGTATCACTCCAACAGCCAGGATCAGGATCTGTACAAGAACAAGCCCTGGGGCACCGCGCTGCACCTGCTGGAGGACATCTACAACTTTGAGGACGCGCTGCTGGTGGGCCTGATGCTGATCACCATGATCCGCAATGCCGACCGCGTGAAGATCGGCTGCCTGGCCCAGCTGGTGAACGTCATCGCCCCCATCATGACCCGTGAAAAGGGCGGCGCGTGGGCGCAGACCATCTTCTACCCCATGATGGACGCCTCCATGTACGGTCGCGGCACCTCCCTGCTGCCGCTGATCACCACGGACAAGCACGACACCAAGCACTTCAACGACGTGCCCACCGTCGATGCCGCCGCCACCATGGATGACGAGGGCAATGTGACCATCTTCGCCGTCAACCGCGATCTGGCCGAGCCCGTTCGCCTGCAGCTGGATATGCGCTCCTTCGGCGACATGACCCCGGTGTTCCACAATGTCCTCCACCATGATGACATGAAGGCCATCAACACCGAGGAGAACCCCGACGAGGTCAAGCCCGTGCAGGTGCCCGTGGTCATCGAGGACGGTGCGATCCTGCTGCCTGCGGCCAGCTGGAACGTGATCCGCTTCGTGCCCGGTAAGAACTGATGACCTGATGCAAATTATGAGGCGCGTATGTGCAAAAATTGCGCATAACGCGCCTCTTTTTGCGTGGATTCCTCTGTATACATGTGGTAAAATGGGGTAAAAGCGACCCGTTGCAACATGAAAGGAGCGGATTGACATGAAGAAGATGCTCTCGATGGCCCTTGCGCTGCTGATGGCCCTGACGAGCCTGAATGCCCTGGCGGAGGAGCCCGGCGTGCTGGACTACACCCCTCTGAAGGAGCTGTCGGTGGACAATGGCTTCACCCTGGGCGCGGCGCTGGGGTATGAGCAGATGTCCGACGTGATGTACCTGATGACGGTGAAGCGCCATTTTGATACCATCACCCCCACGAACGAGCTGAAGGCCTACTCGCTGCTGGATCAGCGGGCCAGCCAGGCCAGCACGGACGGCATGCCCCGCATGAACTTCCAGAAGGCGGACAAGATGGTGGAGTGGGCGATGAAAAACGGCCTGCAGGTGCGCGGTCATGTGCTGGTGTGGGATGCGTATATGAACCGCTGGTTCTTCCATGTCGATTACGATACCTCCAAGCCCGTTGCTGACCGCGAGACGCTGCTGAGGCGCATGGAGAGCTACATCGAGGACGTGATGTGCCACTTTGAGGACAAGTACCCTGGCGTTGTGTACTGCTGGGATGTGGTGAACGAGGCTGTGGGCGACAGCGCCAGCGAGTATCAGCCGGATGACCCGCGTCATGTGCGCACCAAGCGCTCCGGCGACATCAACCCCTTCTATGAGTACGTCGGCCCGGACTATGTGGAGTATGCCTTCCTGTATGCGGACAACACGGTGGACCTGCTGGGCGCAGACATCCGCCTGTTCTACAACGATTACAACATGTTCCACATGCAGAAGCGCGCGGCGGCCATCGAGCTGGTGAAGAGCATCAACTCCTTTGCCACGGATGAGAACGGCAATCCCCGCCAGCTGTGCGATGGCGTGGGCATGCAGGGCTACATCGGCGGCTACGGCACCCAGAGCGGCTGCATGAAGGAGAGCAACCTGCAGGATATCAAGAAGAGCATCCAGATGTACCATGACGAGCTGGGCGTGGAGGTGCAGCTGACCGAGATGGCTGTGCGCAACTACGATGGCACGCTGGAGCAGAAGCACGGCGAGTTCTACCAGAAGCTCTTCAAGGTCTTCAAGAGCATCAACCGTGATCAGGAGGAGCCGATCCTCACCAGCGTTTCCATCTGGGGCCTGGTGGATCGTCCCTTTGAGCCCACCACCAGCTATGGCTACAAGATGAACGGCACCCATGGCGGCCTGTTCGGCTGGCAGTGCACGGTGAAGGAGGCCTTCAAGCTCGTGCACGAAGAGCTGGGCCTGGACTAACTGAATCAGCACAAAAAGAACCCGGCAGTTCCTGCAAGAGCGCAGGCGCTGCCGGGTTTTCATATGCGTGGATTACTTGAGGAAGCCGTTGATGATCTGCTCCTCGGCTTCGGCCTCGTTCAGACCCAGGGTCATGAGCTTGATGATCTGCTCGCCCGCGATCTTGCCGATGGCGGCCTCGTGGATGAGGGCGGCGTCCAGGTCGTTGGCCTCCAGCTGGGGGATGGCCAGGATGCGCGCGCTGTCCATGATGATGGCGTCGCATTCGGTATGACCGGTGCAGGGGGCGTTGCCGATGATCTTGCTGTCGAACTTCTGGTAGCTCTTGTCGCGGGCGACGGAACGGCTCACCACGTCGGTGGAGGCGCCCTCGCCGTTCAGGTTCACGTTGTAGCTGCTGATGGCCACCTGGTCGCCATGGGTCATCAGCCTCTCGCGGACGACCAGGCTCGCGCCGGCGGCCAGCTCCGCATTGGTGACGCGGTCGGTGCTGTCCACGCCCTTGATCTGCACCATTTCCATTTCCATGGCGCTGTTTTCGGCCATGTGCACCTCGGTGACGGGGTTGAGGATGCGCTTGCCCGCGCCGTCGCCGGTGCCGACATGCTTCTCGACATACTTGATCCTCGCGTTTTTCTCCACGAAGAAGCGGTGGATGCCGTCGTGCTCGGAGTCCTGCTCGCCGCAGTTGTGGATGCCGCAGCCGGCCACGATGGTCACGTCGCTGTCCTCGCCGATGTGGAAGTCGTTGTAGACGACCTCTTTGATGCCCGCCTCGGAGAGGATGACGGGGATGTGCACGCTCTCATTGACGGTGCCGGGCTTGATGTAGATATCGATGCCGGAGCCGTCCGCCTTGGTGACGATGTCGATGTTGGCGGTGACGCTGCGGGCGGCGGACACACCGTTGGCGCGGATGTTATAGGCGCCGTGGGGGACGCTTTCAAGGCCCGCGACCTCCATCAGGATTCGCTTCTGGATCGCATCCATTACTGGTCGCCTCCCTTCGTGAGCTGGCCGCAGGAAGAGGCCACGGAGTTAGTGCCCAGCAGGGTGGGCAGAATCTCCTCGCGGCTGCCGTGGCCAATGATCTTGCCCGCGCCAAGCACGATGATCTCGTCCGCGATGTTGAGGATCCGCTCCTGGTGGCTGATGACGAGGATCGTGCGGTCGGAATTGGCCTTGCGCATGCGTTCGAAGACCTCGATGAGGCTCTTGAAGCTCCACAGGTCGATGCCGGCTTCCGGCTCGTCAAACACGGACAGCACCGTGCCGCGGGCCAGGACAGTCGCGATCTCGATGCGCTTGAGCTCTCCGCCGGAAAGGCTGCCGTTCACCTCGCGGTCGATGTAATCGCGGGCGCACAGGCCGACTTCAGACAGGTACGCGCAGGCGTCGCCCACGGAGAGCTTCTTGCCGCTGGCGATGCGCAGCAGGTCAATCACGCGGATGCCCTTGAACTTCACCGGCTGCTGGAAGGCGTAGCTCACGCCCATGTGCGCGCGCTCGGTGATGGACTTATCGGTGATGTCCTCGCCGGAGAGAAGGATCTGGCCGCTGGTGGGCTTTTCGATGCCCGCCACCAGCTTGGCCAGGGTGGACTTGCCGCCGCCGTTGGGGCCGGTGATGACGACGAACTTTCCCTTGCCAACGGTGAGGGAGATATCATGGATGATCTCCTTTTCCGCCGTTTCACCGGGCACGGCGAAGGAGAGATTGCGGATTTCAAGCATTGCTTTTTACCTCTGCTTTGTTGGGTAGGACATAACAGTCCAACATACATATTACCACGTTTGGGACAGGAATGTCAACAATCTGACAAGATTTATATACCACCAAAATGGTGGGCTGAAACGAAAGGCGAAAAGTATTCTGGTGGACGTGATCCATCCACCGACTTCGCTGGCAAGGACCTGTCATCAGCATGGCGCAAGCCTGCCGGGATTATGCAAAAACAGCGCCTGCGCGGGGCAGACGCTGTGATGCTTTATTTGCGGCTAACGGTGATGACCTCGCGGGTGGTGCAGGCAGTGGGATTGCCCAGCCCGTCCACACCGGTGCCATCCATGTAGCGGGTGATGGTGACGGTGTCGTCGTCCACGGCTTCGATGTCGCACAGGCCGAAGCGCAGAACGTCGCTCTGCTGGCGGTGGGAAAGCTTGTTGCGGACAAACTGCTGCAGCGCCTTGTCCTCGTGGCCCCATGGGAAGGGGCGGCGGTTCCAGGGATCCTGGCAGCCGGTGAGGCCGGCTTCGTCGCCGTAATAAATGGTGGGGCAGCCGGGCAGGGCGCAGAGCAGGTCGATGCACATCTTGTACCGGCGGACCGCCAGGGCGTATTCGTCCGCCGAGAGGTGCACCCACTGCTGGTCGGCCTTGCTCAAGTCGGAGCGCTCCTCGCCGCAGAGCATGTTCAGCACGCGGGTGCGGTCGTGGCTGCCGACCAGGTTCATCAGCGAATAACGGAAGGGTGCGGGGTATACCTCAGCCTGGTGACGGACGAGGCGCGCGAAGTCCACTGCAGAGGTGCGGCCCGTAACGAAGCCGAGGATGGCCTCGCGCAGGGGGTAGTTCATGACGGAGTCCAGCGTGTCGCCGGTGCAGTAGCAGCGGGTCTCGCCGTAGGCCACCTTGTTGGACGCGTCCTCCCAAACCTCGCCCAGCACAACGGCGTCAGGGTCCGCCTTGTGGGCCGCCTCGCGGAGCTTGCGCAGGAAGTCCATGGAGAGCTCATCTGCCACGTCCAGCCGCCAGCCGCTGGCGCCGGCGCTGATCCACCGGGGGACGATGCCCGTCTTGTCGTGGAACATGAAGTCCTGATAGGCGGGATTGTCCTTGCGCAGCTCCGGCAGGCTCATGATGCCCCACCAGGAGCGGTAGTCCTCCGGGAAATGCTTGAAGGTGTACCAGTCGTAGTAGGGGCTGGATTCGCCCTGATATGCGCCCAGGGAAGGATAGTGGCCGAAGTGGTTGAAGTAGACGCTGTCCTCGCCCGTGTGGGAGAAAACGCCGTCCAGCAGGACGTGCATGCCCTGCTTTTTCGCCTCGCAGCAGAGGGTGCGGAACTCCTCCTCCGTGCCGACGAGAGGATCGATCTGGGAGTAGTCGCCCGTGTCGTAGCGGTGGTTGGAGCGGGCGCGGAAGATGGGGTTGAGGTAGATCACGTCCACGCCCAGGGATTTGAGGTAGGGGAGCTTTTCCACGATGCCCATCAGGTTGCCGCCGAAGAAATCTAGCTCCTGGTACTTGCCGCCGCGCATATCGCCCACGGAGATCATTTCCTCGTCCCAGTTCTTGTGGACGTAGCGGTCGGTGCGGTCGTCCACGGCGGTGGACTGGCCGTGCCAGAAACGGTCGGGGAAGATCTGGTAGATGTTTGCGCCGTGCAGGTAGGCGGGGGTGGTGAAATCCTTGTCGTAGACGGTGATCTGGAAGGATTCCGCCTCGCCCTTTTCATACACAGCGCCCTCGCCGCCCAGCTTGTCATAGGCGTTGCCGTAGCGCATGGTGCGGCCGTCCTTGCGGTAGACGATGAAGGAATACCAGAACAGGCCCGGCGTTTCCGGCACGGAAAGGGTGTACTGCCAGTTATTTTGATAGGTGTTGACCATGGAGTAGCAGAGTTCCTCATCATGCCAGGTGCGCAGGACAACGGCGGTGGCCTCGTCGCACTGGAAGCGGATGGTTACCTTCGTGCCGGTGGGCACGGGTCCAACGGGCGTGCGGAAATAGGCCTTGTGGGAATCGTGGAGCATCATCGCAGGATCAGTCCTTACTATGTTGAAATGGAGGGCCTCAATACGATGGCGGAAACGTTTTCGGAAAATTAGGTGGAAAAGCCCGGACAAGGATGTTGCGATGTCCGGGCAAAAAACATACAGAGTCTGCAGGCAGCAACGCACCCCAAGGGCAGCACCCTCAGGCTCAGATCTGCTTCAGGGGCTCCAGGTGCCAGATGGTGTCGTTGTACTCGCGGATGGTGCGGTCGGAGGAGAACACGCCGGACATGGCGGTGTTGATGACGGCCATGCGGTTCCACTTGTCGCGGTCGGCGTAGTCCTGATCGATGCGGCGCTGGGCCATGGAGTAAGAGCCGAAGTCCTTCAGGACGAAGTAGGGGTCGCCCATGCCGCCGTACTCGCCGATGAGCAGGCTGTGGTACAGATCCTGCAGCGCACCAGGAGCCTCGGGCATCACGGTGCCGTCGATCATCTGGGTCAGGGCCAGGCGCAGCTCAGCGTTGGTCTCGAAGATGGACATGGGGTTGTAGCTGCGCTCACGGTACATATCCAGCACCGTGTCGGAGCGCATGCCGAAGATGTAGATGTTGTCCATGCCGACCTGCTCGGAGATCTCGACGTTCGCGCCGTCCATGGTGCCGATGGTCACCGCGCCGTTCATCATGTACTTCATGTTGCCGGTGCCGCTGGCCTCCTTGGAGGCGGTGGACAGCTGCTCGGAAACCTCGGTGGCGGGGATGAGGATCTGGGCGGAGGACACATCGTAGTTCTCCAGGAACACCACCTGCAGCATCTTGCTGGCGCGGGGATGCTTGGCGATCAGCTTGGAGAGTGCGTTGATGAAGCGGATGATCTGCTTGGCGCGGTTGTAGCCGGGGGCCGCCTTGGAGCCGAAGATGAAGGTGCGGGGCTGCATGGTGAAGGAAGCGTCGTTCACGATGCGGTTGTACAGCACCAGGCAGTGCAGGGCGTTGAGCATCTGACGCTTGTACTCATGCAGGCGCTTGGACTGGGCGTCGAAGATGAAGGAGGGATCGACGTCCGTGCCCTGGTGGGTCTTGAGGAACTTCGCCAGGCGCTCCTTGTTGTGCAGCTTCACCTTGGCGAACTGCTCGCGGAAGGCCGCGTCGTCCGCAAAGGGAGCCAGCTTCTCCAGCTGCGCGGTGTCCTTGATCCAGTCGGTGCCGATGGCCTGGCAGATCAGGTCGGTCAGCTCCGGGTTGCAGGCCATCAGCCAGCGGCGGTGGGTGATGCCGTTGGTGATGGCGCTGAACTTCTCAGGCATCACCTGGTAGAAGTCATGGAAGGTCTCAGCCTTCAGGATGTCGCCGTGCAGCTGAGAAACGCCGTTGGTGTTAAAGGTCATGGCCACGCAGAGGTTCGCCATGTGGATGTA
>JBGVOA010000024.1:0-6465 GCA_045126095.1 Christensenellales bacterium
TCGTGCATCGCTACGGCAACTGAATCACGGCCTCCTGTCCACGCGGCAGGAGGCTTTTCTCTCATGGATTGCATGCGCAACGCAGCTGTGCTATACTGTTCCTCAGTGACTCCTGCTGAAATGAGGCATCTGACATGAAAAAGCATTTCCCGATCCTCTCCGCCCTCCTCGCCGCGGCGCTCTACGCGCTGAACGCGCCCCTGTCGAAGCTTCTCCTTGCCGAGGTGCCGCCCTCCATGATGGCGGCGTTCCTGTACCTGGGCGCAGGGCTGGGCATGCTCGGCATGAGCTTCGTCCGCAAGGCCGCCGGGCGCCCCAGCCAGGAGGAGCGGCTCACCCGGCGCGACCTGCCCTACACCCTGGGCATGATCGTGCTGGATATCGCCGCGCCGATCCTGCTGATGTGGGGCGTGCGCCTGAGCAACCCGGAGAACGCCTCGCTGCTGAACAATTTCGAGATCGTCGCCACCTCGCTCATTGCGCTGCTCATCTTCCGGGAGAAGATCAGCCGGCAGCTCTGGGCGGCCATCGGGCTCATCGTCGTGGCCAGCATCCTGCTGACCGTCGAGGGCGGCGCGGGGCTTCAGCTCTCGGCGGGCTCGGTGCTGGTGCTGCTGGCGAGCAGCTGCTGGGGCCTGGAAAACAACTGCACCCGCATGCTTTCCGGCAGCGACCCGCAGCAGATCGTCATTGTCAAGGGCCTTGGCTCCGGCGCGGGCGCGCTGAGCGTGGCACTGCTCTCCGGCGAGAGCTTCCCGGCCCCGGGCTTGATTCCCGCGGCGCTGCTGCTGGGCTTTGTGGCCTATGGTCTGAGCATCTTCTTCTACGTCTACGCCCAGCGTTATCTGGGCGCGGCCAAAACCAGCGCCTACTACGCCATCGCACCCTTCATCGGCGTGCTGCTGTCGCTGGTCATCTTCCGCGAGCTGCCCCATTGGAGCTTCTTCGGCGCACTGGCCATCATGATCGTCGCCACCGTTCTGGTCACCCGGGATGGCTTTGACGCAGAGAGGTCGTGATTTTGTGGATGAACAAGCCCTGCTGCAGCACCTGTGCAGCACATATCAGGCGATCCTCGGCGATAAGCTGACCGGCTTCTACGTCCACGGCTCCATCGCCTTCGGGTGCTTCACCTGGGCGACAGGGGATATCGACTTCCTCTGCGTCGTGGAAGCGCCCCTGACGCAAGCGGAGAAGGAGGCCCTCATTCGCACCCTGCTTGCGCTTTCACCAGACGCGCCGCCCAAGGGCTTCGAGATGAGCGTCGTCCTGCGGGACGTTTGCGCCCCTTTCCAGTACCCCACGCCCTTCGAGCTACACTTTTCCAATGCCCACAAGGCCCGCGCGGAGGCGGCTCTGTCCGCCTACTGCCGGGACATGCACGGCACAGACCCGGATCTGGCGGCCCATATCACCGTGCTGCATCATGTGGGCCTTGCGCTGTACGGGCCGCCCATCGCGGAGGTATTCGGCGCTGTGCCCCGGGCCAGCTACCTGGACAGCATCCTGGGCGATGTATCCGGCGCAGAGGCGGACATCCGGCAAAACCCGGTCTACGTCGCGCTGAACCTGTGCCGTGTGCTGGCCTTTTTGGCGGACGGTGCAGTTCTCTCCAAGCAGCAGGGCGGCCTGTGGGGGCTTGCCCGTCTGCCGGAAGGGTATCATCCGCTGCTGCAGGCGGCCCTTGCGTCCTACGAAACCGGCGCGCCCTTCCCCGCCGCAATGCCGCTGGACGCCTTCGCTGCCGATCTGCTTGCGCGCATCCACTCCCATACATGACTCCATGCGGCCGCCTCCGGGTTGGCCGCAATTTTTGCGCGGAATCAGGCAAAGAATGTACACCGCCAGACCAGCCAGTCCATTGACACCCCGTGCATAACGTGGGATAATAGGGATACAAATCCACCCGACAGGAGAATCGCGCCATGAGAAAGCTGATCCGCCGGACGCTCATCGTCCTCCTCCTCTGCCTGATCGTTTGCCTGCCCGCCCTGGCGGAGCGCGGCGAAATCACCTTCAGCCTGGAAAGCGGCTTCTATGAATACCCCATGCCGCTGGAAATCGCATGCGATGTGCCCGGCGCACGCATCTACTACACCACCGACGGCTCCATCCCCGATGAAACGGATACGCTCTACGAGGGCCCCATCACCCTGCTGTGGACAACCGAGAAGGAAGACCCCCTCAGCCACATCACCGGTATCACCCTGGGCGAAACCTGGGTGCCCCAGCAGGATTTCCCCTCCGGCCACATCATCCGCGCCGTGGCCATCATGCCCGAGGGCACCAGGAGCGAGGTGGTCAGCGGCACCTACCTGATCGGCTATAACCGTCAGGGGCTTTACGGGGACACTGCCATCATGTTCCTGGCCATCGACCCCAGCCACCTGTTCGATTATGAAACGGGCATCTACGTCACCGGCAAGCACTACGACGAGTGGGTCGCCCAGCAGACGGAGGCCTTTGAATCCTGGCAGGGTCAGGGCAACTACACCCAGCGCGGCGACGCCTGGGAGCGCCCCGTCACCGTCACCTTCCTGCCTTCCCAGGGCGAGGGCTTCACGCAGGATATGGGCGTGCGCATCAAGGGCGGCGCCTCCCGCGGCAACAACCAGAAGTCCCTGCGCCTGATCGCCCGGGCGGACTACGGCGAAAAGAACCTGAAGTACGAGCTGTTCCCCGGCAATTACAGCGAGGAGAACGGAAAGCTCCTGATGAAGTACAAGTCCTTCACCCTGCGCAACGGCGGCAACGACTGCGACTTCGGCAAGATCCGCGACCCCTTCATCCAGCGTCTGGCAGAAGGCATGCGCTTTGAGACCGCCGCCAACCTGCCCGTCATCGCCTTCATCAACGGCGAGTACTGGGGCCTGTACACCCTCAACGAGGAGTACTCGGACAACTTCATCGATTACCACTACGGCATCAACAACGACAATGTCATCACCGTGAAGGTGGGCGAGGTGGACGACGGCGAAGAGGAGGACATCGAGCTCTTCGACGAGATGCTCAACTTCATCGCCTACAACGACATGGATGACCCCGACAACTACGCCCGCGCCTGCGAAATGCTGGACATGGGCTCCTTTGCGGACTACTGCGCCCTGCAGCTCTACATCGGCAATCAGGACGGCCCCTTCCAGAACAACAACTGGGAGATGTGGCGCGTGCGCACTCCCGGCGAGGACGACAGCCCCTATGCCGACGGCAAGTGGCGCATGATGGCCTACGACACCGACTTCTCCTCCGGCATCTACGATGAGGGCAAGACCTTCAACGAGGACAACCTCACTCCCGTCCTCACCACCACGGATTACCATTGGCGGCATCCCGGCCTGCTCTTCAATTCCCTCATGCAGAGCGCCGATTTCCAGGCGCAGTTCATCAGCGCCTGCGCGGACATCCGCAACCT
Organism: Christensenellales bacterium; assembly: GCA_045126095.1. Lineage (GTDB taxonomy): Bacteria > Bacillota > Clostridia > Christensenellales > Aristaeellaceae > UBA11524. The sequence continues at coordinate 3,413 of JBGVOA010000024.1, forward strand.
CTACTTCCACAAGAACCGTACCGGCGCGCTGCTGTCGGAGATGACCGACTGGTATCTGCCCTACCAGGGCGACAACCTGCGCCGTTTCGGCCCCCAGTGGGCCACCCGGAACCCCGAGCGGCACTTCTCCGGCCACCTGAACAACATCCGCACCTATTTTGACGGCCGCTACAACCGCTTCCTGGATGTGGTGAAGAAGTCCCTGGAGCTGTCCAGCCCGGTGACCATCACCGTGAAGATCCAGGGCGAAGGCAGCGTCATCATCAACGGCCGCGACGAGGTGCCGCTGACCCAGACCACAGCCCTCAGGTACTTCTCCGAGGCCCCCATGACCCTCACTGCTGTGCCTGCCGAAGGTAAGGCCTTCTGCGGCTGGGAGGTCTCCAGCAGCTACGGCCAGCTCAGCGACCCCGCCGGGCTGACCACCACCTTCACCTTTACCCGCACGGTCAAGGTGACTGCGGTTTTCGAGTGATCCCCGCAACACAAAGCGCGCCCCGCCCGGCAAATCACCGGACGGGGCGTTTCTATGCCATTTACAGCGTCACGCTGCCCATGTAGAGGTAGGCGGTCTTCTCCGGATGCACCTCGCGCCGCTCAAAGCGGAAGGTTTCCGGGTGGCTGACGAACAGGTGCGCCAGCATGATGCCCATGTCGATGAGGTTCATGCGGCCATGGGTGCGGGTCTTGATGAGGGAGAGCTTCTCCCGGTAGACATGGATCGTATCGCCCTCATGCAGGAAGGCCCAGGGCTGGCTGTTCGTCGCCGAGGGAGCCAGGCGGGCAGCCTCCAGGCGGTCATCCGGCACATCCGAGACGTCCGCCATCTTCCTGCGCTTGAAATCCGATTCCGCCGACCGTTCAGGAGCGTCGTCCGGATGCCCGAAGGCCATCATCACCGCCAGCTTCATGCCCTCCGGCGGCTTGTGGATCGTGTCCACTGGCGTGCCCAGGCCCACCCAGCAGCTTCCCAGCCCGCGGGACTGCAAAAACAGATCCAGCTGCTGGTACATGAAGCCCACGTTCATCAGGCCCTCATCCGTCTTTGGGGCGTAGAAGGCCAGGAACTGCGGATTGCGCCATTTCTGGATGAAGGCCGCGTCCTTTGTGGGGATGATGCGCGCCTCCGGGGTCGCGAAGGGGAAGAGCGGCCTCAGCTCCGCCATGAAGGCCTGGATATCCGCCAGCATGGCCTCATCCACAGGCTCCGGCAGATAGCTGCGCACCGAGCGGCGGCGGCTGATCATTTCTTGCAGCTGTTCGTACATGGTCTTTCCTTTCCGGCGGAGGCCCGCCCGTCAGTCGTTTACCTGGATGACGCGCCACAGATCGCCCTGGCAGGCCTCCAGCTGCTCCAGCAGCCAGCTGCGGCGCTCATGCATCCAGCTGTCATCCAGACTCGGCACGCAGACAAATTTCAATTCTCCCTGCCTGCGGTAAGCCAGCGTGCCGTCCGAGTCCTTCTCCAGCAGCTCAGGCTCCGTCACCTGCACATCGAAGTGGTGCACCAGTGTGCCCCGCTTGTTGTACACATCCATGCGCTGCACCAGGCGGTAGGTGCGGTAATCCTTGGTGTTGGCCGTGGAGGTGCCGCCGGTGCGCGAGCGGGTGACGTCCGTGCGGAGGCGGAGGACGTTCCGCGCCTCGTAGTAGGTGTCCAGCACCACCAGCGCACTCGCCTCCCGCACGGTGGACGGGCGGTAGGCCTCCGGGGTGGCGTCCAGGGCCGCCGTGTCGATGCGCACGGTGGTCGTCTCCGCCCAGCGGCCGTTGTTGCTCTCGTAGTCCATCGTGAAAGAACCCTCGTAGTCCCAGCAATCCTCAGGCGTTCCGCTGGGCAGGAAGCGGTACTCGAAGGCTTCCTCCGCCTCCGTCAGACTCACCACCAGGTACTTGGGAGACACGCCGCTGATCCCCCAGGCCCAGCCATACCGGTCCAGGCCGGAGAGATCCCAGGTGACCACCGCGCCCTCCGGGTAGCAGTCCACAGCGGACAGCCCGACCTCGCGGGTCTCGGCAATGTAGGCCAGCACCGCATCCGGCTCCGTGAGGGCGCTGCCGTAGACCCGGGCGATGGCAAGGCGGCGCTCCGCATCCGTTTCCGCCGCCAACACGGCGAGCAGCTCTTCCTGCGGCAGCGGGGCCAGCACGCCCGCCAGTTCCGCCAGGTGATAGCTCTTCCAGGGGAGCTCCAAAGCCCTGCGGGCCAGCGCAGTCACGCCCACCTCAGGCAGCTTGCCCGCCTGCGCCAGACGCGCCTCCAGCAGGCAGGCTGCCACGGGGGTGTCCCCCGCTTTTTCCAGCCTGGCGGACAGCTTTTCCAGGCTGGCGGCAGCCTTCTCAGGCTCCATCGCCATCAGCAGCGCCTCCGCGTCGGACAGGTCATACATCTTCCCTGCGTCAGCCTCGGCCTGCTGCACCGCCCGCAACAGCTTCGCGTTTGGGGTGTTCTGCAGCAGCCGGGGCACCGCAACGCCCAAAGCCACCAGCACAGCCAGCGCCAGCACGACCAGCAGGGCAATCAGCTTTCTCTTCTTCATGTGCACCTCCCGGCCTCACAGGCCCTCCGGCAGCAGCTCAAAGCGGTATTTCTGCGGACAGTCCGGGTACTTCTCCCGATCCACCGGCTCCAGGAACATCTCCAGCGGACGGATCCACAGCTTTCCCTCGCCATACAGCTGGCGGTACACCACATACTCCTCCAGCGTTTCCGAATGCCGCGCCACGTCCACCACCAGGTAGCAGCGCCCCTTGAAATGGCGGTACACGCCGTTGATCTTCACCTCGCGCATCGCAAGCGCCTCCCTTCTCTCTGTGATCATCATAGCACGAAAACGCCGCACAGGCAACAAAAAAGCGCGGAACTGTCACATTCCGCGCCTGAAAACCGTAAATCTCCGCTATTTCTTCCAAGCTCCACGCGCGCAAACCTTTAAGGAAAGAACCAAGAAAGATCGCGAAATGGGTGTCGAGATGGGCATCGCGCAGGAGCGACTCCCCAGTGGGGAGTTGCCGAAGGCAAAGCGACAAGCGATGTTGGAGTGGAGCCCTTC
>JBGVOA010000025.1:0-2805 GCA_045126095.1 Christensenellales bacterium
TTGGCACGGGTGTTTCCGACACAGAAACATCCACCGGAGGGCGGGCTGCATAGGTCAGCAGGTCAGCATAGTAATCCTGCCCGGCCTTGCGATCCTGCAGCTCAGCAACGCCCAGCCATATGAGCAGCGCCGCTGCCAGCAGGCTCAGCACCAGCACGACAGCGGCGAGGATTTTGCGCTTACTCATCCCGCTCCTCCTTTTCAGGCCGCAGCAGGAACCACACCATCACAGCCGCCAACGTGAGGAAGGCCGCTGCGCCGCCCAGATAGAGCATCCAGTGGTCCTCCACGCCCGTGGGCGGGAGCTCCGTGGAGCCGTGAGGCGTTGGCGTCGGGGTGGGGGCGGGCGTGATCGTCACTCCAGGCACAGGCGTCACTGTAACGCCGGGCACAGGCGTGACCGTCACGTTCGGCACAGGGGTCACCGTTACACCGGGGACAGGCGTGACCGTCACTCCGGGCACGGGCGTGGCCGTTATGCCGGGGATCGGCGTCACCGTCACGTCAGGCGCGGGCGTTACCGTCACGCCGGGTACGGGCGTGGCCGTTATGCCAGGGATCGGCGTCACCGTCACACCCGGCACGGGCGTGACCGTCACATCGGGAACAGGGGTCACCGTAACACCGGGCACGGGCGTCACCGTCACATGCGGCACCGGCGTGACCGTCGGCTGCGGGGTCGGAACGGGAGTGGGCGTTACGTCGCGGTAAACATTGCGGAAGGTGATTCCATCCAGCTTGTAGGAGCCCTCGTTCTCCTGCACCACAATGACCGGGTAGAGGCCGTCATCGCCGGGGGCGATGCACACGTCCACCACGAAAAGGGAGCTGTCGTAGGTGCAGCCGGGGGTTGTGCCGCGCTTCTGGCGGACGGTATAGCGGTAGGTACCCGGCCAGCTGTAATCAATCGCCGGGAAGGCGGATTGGCTGCCTGCGCGCATGCGCATGGTGTACGCGCCGTCCGCCGAGCCGGCGGGCATGGGGCTGGCAGGATTCTCCGCCGTCAGCACAATGGACACATACTCCGCCGTAGCAGGCGCCTTACCTGTCACACGCACGGTGACGGGCAAACTGACGCTGATTCCCGCCGCCATGGCCGGAACGAGGCAGGCCACAAGCAGCAGCAGGGCGGTCAGCAGACACAGAAGCTTCTTCATGTCTGCGCACCCCCTTCCTCGCTGCGGGTCATCATGCACAGGATGATGGTGCGGTCAGAGCCCTCAGCGCAGGTGGCCAGGCAGAGCAGCTGCGCGCCCTGCTCGCGGGCGCGGGCCAGGGTGTCTTCATGGAGGTAGACGGCCTTCGCCTCCGTGTACTCCAGCACGCCCGCCGCGTCCTGGGTGTAGCGCTGGGGCGCGAAGATCACATCGTCCGTGGCCTTCACATTCAGGTAGGCAATCACATCCAGCTGCCACACGGTTTCCGGCGTGAGCAGCATGCCAGTAGTGTTCTCCCGGAAGAATTTCTCCTGCTTGTACAGGTCCAGATCGCCAAACATGCGGCCCTGATCCATATGATGACCGTGAACAAGGCTGTATGCGTCCGTCACGGCAAAATCGTTCTGGAAATCCAGGAAGAGGCTGCCCGCGAGGGAGAAGCGGCGATGGACGTCGTAGCTGAGGTAGTAAACATTGTTAGTGGTCTGGAGGATGGGGTAATCCACGCGCGTGCCATCCATGGTGAGCCACGCGCACACATCGGGGTTGATGGCCTGCAGTTCCTCAAAAGAAGGGGCCGCCGCCTTTTCGTCGGCAGGCTTCATGCTCAGCAGCTCATTCTGCAGGGAGCTGACGGAATTGTACACCTGCTGGTTATCCCACAGGGCATAGCCTGCATAGAGCACGCAAACGATCAGCACCAGCGCTTCAATGGCCGTGAGAATCCCGTTGAGCAGCTTCAGCACGTCTCTGTACATGGTCAGCCTCCTTTCTGCAAAATGGATTCCGCAAGGGCAGCGTCAACGGCCAGGATCGTCCCAGCCGCTGAGGCTGCCCTGCGCCGCACCGCTCAGGGCACAGCGCAGGGAGCATTCATGGGTTCTCAGGCTTACTCTTCATCCGCGGCGGCCATGCGACGCTTCACAACGAAGCCCACAACGCCCAGCACGGCCACAGCCAGCAGCACGATGTAGGGGATGGAGTCCAGCTGCACGCCGGTGGGGATTTCGGTCTTCTTGGTGTTGACGATCTCCATCACCTGGGCAGTCTCACCCACGGTGATCTCCTGATTCGTGTACGCAGGAGTGTAGAAGTTCAGGTTGCCCTCGCCCTTGCCGTCCTGCTGCTTCTCCTCGATCTTCACCGTCACGCCCTGGGGCACGTTCTGGAAGGAGATGGTCTCCTCATGGCCGATGGTGATCTGCATGGTAGCAGCTTCGTTAGCCTTCAGCTCAGTCACGGGGCAGGCGTTGACCACCCCGGTATTGGTGGAAGAAGTCCAGGTCATGGCCAGGTTGTCCAGCGCCTTCTCGGAGGTGAAGGAAACCTCAACCACGAACTTGTCGTTCAGGTTGGCAGCATTACCGGCGATCTCCTTGGTCACGCTGAAGGCGCCCATCTTGTACTCGTTGACAAACTGGTCCTTCTTGCCGTCGGGGTTCTCCTCGGGCTCAACGTCCGCAGCACGATCCTCCACGTCAAAGTCAGCGGGAGCAGCGGCCTTAGGCTCATTGATCAGGGTCACGGTCAGCTCAGAGGCGGTGTAGAGCACACCGATGAACAGCGCTTCCGTGTCATACTTGACGTAGGAGTTGGCGTTGGTGGTGTCCTCAGTGATCTTGTAGATGTAGGTGCCGTACTCGTCGGG
>JBGVOA010000026.1:0-5074 GCA_045126095.1 Christensenellales bacterium
GGCCATGGCGTCCTCCATGGTCAGGGGCAGATCCTCCGCAAAGAAGGGCCAGTCCGTCACGCCGCCGGGCAGGACTCTTTCGCCACGGACGTTTGCGCCGTAGCCGTAGCGCAGGTTATCGCCCTCCACGGTCACGGGGTCATAGCCGGGGAGCACCCAGCCCGCCAGGCGGAACTCCGTGCCGTTGAAGCGGTAGGTCAGTCGGGCGGTGTTGTCCTCCTTGGTGATGTGGATGGCCAGCTCGTCTCCGGCGGCGTGCTCCGGGTAGGCAGGGTACATTTCGTCCATGACAAAAGTCTGCAGGGTGATTTCCCACTCGCCCTCCGCATAGCGAAAGCCCAGCACGCTCCTGCCCTCGATGATGGCAATGCCCTCCCGGCGGCCGTCCTCCAGGTTGATCTCCACATACTCCGCTGACACGCGCTGCCCGTAGTATTCGTCGATCATCGCCCGCACCTCGGCAGGCATGATGTCCCTTGCCAGCGCAGCCAAAGGCAGCAGGCACAGGAGCAAAACAGTTATCCACAGTTTCCGCACAATCTGTTCCTCCACTCTTTCTCCGGATACGTCACCCGTTGCCCGGCAGCTCCTTGCCATCGACGATGTCGAAGAGCCTGTACAGCAGGTTGTTGTCGGGCGAGGAATCCTCGATGACGTGATTCCGGGCGTAGGCGTAATCGCGGCCATCCACGCGGTAGACGCAGCAGGAGTCCGTCGCCAATTCAATCGTGATGACCTGCCCGCTGACCAGCGTCAGGGTCAGCGTCGCGCCGAAGGGGCAGCCCGCCACCATGCCGCCCTGGTCCTCCGCGTGGGTGAGCAGGCTGCTCAGGGACAGCAGATCGCCGGGGATGCTGGTGATATAGGTCAGACCGTTCATGGTCAGCGACGCCTCGGTGATGCTGGCCAGCATCGCGGGGCGGAACCAGGTTTCGTCCGCCGTGTCCTGGGCGGTTTTGCGAATCCAGCCCGCCGCGCCGCGCAGGCTCACGCAGGCCCAGCCGCTGAGGAATTCGCCATCATCGTATTCGGTGATGATGGGCAGCATTGTGCCCGCCTCCAGATAGGCCACGCGGGGCGCCATCACGTCCGGATAGGCGTAGACCTGGCGGTCGGTGTCGCAGAGGTACCAGGAGGGGTCCATCAGCAGGTATTCGTTGCGGACCCAGCCGGTCTTCGTGCCGTCGGCATAGTAGATCTTCGCCCAGCCGTCCCAGCTCTCGATGACGGGGATGGTGTTCGTGCCGGAGTAATACTTGGTCTCCACTGGCTCTCCGCCCTGGTCGCCCCGGGCGTCGTAGACCGTCAGGCTCTCGCAGAGGATGACGGCGGGGGTGCACTCGATGCTCGTCCAGGCAGCGAAATCCGCATCCACGCCCGCAGGGGGCAGGATGGATGCATGCGCGGCGGTCAGAGGCAGCAGCAGACAGAGCAGCAGGGTCATCAGGCGTTTCATAGGCGTACCTCCGGTTTGGCTTTGTCAATATAACGCATGTCGTGGGAGTTTTCTTCCAGCGTGTAAACAAATAGACGGCGGAAAGCAGCGTTTTTTCCATGCGGGCCACTTCCAAATCGCTGCTTTTTGCGCTATACTGATACGGTATCAATCCACAGGAGGGCATCCCCTTGAAATACCTGTTTTCCTACCTGAAAAAGTATCGGGTCGAAAGCATTCTTGCGCCCCTGTTCAAGATGCTGGAGGCCTTCTTTGACCTGCGCGTGCCGCTGATCGTGGCTAACATCATCAACACCGGCATCAACGGCGTTTTTGCCGACGAGGCCGCGCGGCTGCCCTACATCCTCGGGCAGTGCGGCCTGCTGGTGCTCATGGCGCTGATCGGCCTGGCCTGCTCCTTCACCGCGCAGTACTTCGCCGCCCGCGCCGCCATCGGCACCTCCACGCAGCTGCGCCATCATCTGATGGGCCACATCCAGACCCTCTCCCATACCGAGCTGGATACCATCGGCGCATCGACCCTCATCACCCGCATGACGGCGGACGTCAACCAGGTGCAAAACGGCGTGAACATGTTCCTTCGCCTGTTCCTGCGCAGTCCCTTCATCGTCATCGGCGCGATGATCGCCGCCTTCACCATCGACGGGAGCGCGGCGTGGGTGTTCGTGGTGACGATCCCGGTGCTGTCGGTGATCGTCTTTGGCGTGATGAAGCTGACCAGCCCGCTGTACAAGCGCGTGCAGCAGAGGCTGGACGCCGTCACCGGTGCAACCCGCGAGAATCTGACCGGCGTGCGTGTGGTGCGCGCCTTCGGCCGCGAGGAGGCCGAGGTGGAGCGCTTTGCCGCTGCCAACGGCGAGCTGACGGCAGCGCAGCTCAAGGTCGGCCGCATCGCTGCGCTGACCAATCCGCTGACCTATGTGGTGATCAACCTGGGCGTGATTGCCCTGCTCTACGTGGGCGGCGACAAGGTGAATACCGGCGCGCTGGCCTCCGGCGATGTGGTGGCGCTGCTGAACTACATGAGCCAGATCCTGGTGGAGCTGGTGAAGCTGGCGAACCTGATCGTGCTGCTGACGAAGGCGTACACCAGCCTGGGCCGCTGCGCAAAGGTGCTGGACACGTCCACCTCCATGACCTACCCGGAGAAGGCCGCCCAGGAGGATTCTGCCGAAGAGGCCGTCCGCTTTGACGGCGTGTCCCTGACCTACCGCGGCGCGGGCGACGAGAGCATCTCCGACATTTCCTTCCGCGTATTGAAGGGGCAGACCATCGGCGTGATCGGCGGTACTGGCTCCGGCAAATCGACGCTGGTGAACCTGATTCCCCGCTTTTACGACGCGACCCGCGGCACGGTGTCCCTGATGGGCCGCCCCATCGCCGACTGGCCCCATGAGGAGCTGCGCGACCGCATCGCCGTGGTGCCCCAGAAGGCGCAGCTCTTCAAGGGCACCATCCGCTCCAACCTGCTCTACGGCCTGGCATCCGGCGAAAAGACGCCTGATGCGGTCACCGACGACTTCCTCTGGCAGTGCCTCGAAACGGCGCAGGCGGCGGAGTTCGTCCGCCAGAAGCCCGGCGGCCTGGATGAACCCGTTGAGCAGGGCGGCCGCAACCTCTCCGGCGGACAGAAGCAGCGCCTGACCATCGCCCGGGCGTTGGTCAGTGAGGCCGACATCCTCATCCTGGACGACAGCGCCTCCGCCCTGGACTACGCCACCGACGCAGCCCTGCGCCGCGCCCTGAAAGCCCTGCCCGCCACCACCACGACCTTCATCGTCTCCCAGCGCACCTCCTCCATCCGCCATGCCGACCAGATCCTCGTCATGGACGACGGCCTGCTGGTGGGCTGCGGCACTCACGACGAGCTGCTGCAGAGCTGCGAGGTCTACCGCGAGATCCATGAATCCCAGTTCCGGAAGGAGGGCGAGAAGGCATGAGCAAGCAGAAGAAAACCGCCCTCGACCTCGCATCCCTGAAGCGGGTCATGCCCTACATCCGCCCCTACCGGCTGCAAGTGCTGCTGAGCCTCGTCTGCGCCTCCGTCAGCGCGGCGGCGGCGCTGCTGATCCCCGTCTTTTCCGGCAATGCCATCGACTGCATGATCGGTGCGGGGCAGGTGGATTTTGACGGCATCCTCTTCAATGCCATCTGCATCGGCGTGATCATCGCCCTGGCCGCCGTGGCCCAGCAGGTGCTGGCGACCAGCAACAACCGCATCGCCTACTGCGTCAGCCGGGACATCCGCAATGAGGCGTCCGCAAAGCTGCAGCGCCTGCCCCTGTCCTACCTGGACCGCCACCCCACCGGAGATCTGGTCAGCCGCGTCATCGCCGACGTGGACGCCTTCTCCGATGGCCTGCTGATGGGCTTCACCCAGCTCTTCACGGGCGTTGTGACCATTGCGGGCACGCTGGGCATCATGCTGGCCCTCAACTGGATGATCGCGCTGCTGGTGGTGGTGCTGACCCCCCTGAGCCTTTTCGTGGCGGCCTTCATCGCAAAGAACACCCATAAGTACTTCACTGCCCAGTCGAAGGTGCGCGGCGAGCAGACCGCCCTGATCAACGAGATGATCGAGGGGCAGAAGGTCATCCAGGCCTTTGGGCACGAGAACGAGAGCCTGGCGGAGTTTGACGAGGTCAACGAGCGCCTGGGCAAGGTGGCGCTGAATGCGACCTTCTTCTCCTCGCTGGTGAACCCCTCCACCCGCCTGGTCAACAACATCATCTACGCGGCCGTGGCCTTTGTCTGCGCGCTGCTGGCCATCGGCACGAACCCCGTGATGACCATCGGCGGCATGAGCAAGTTCCTGTCCTACGCCAGCCAGTACGCCAAGCCCTTCAATGAGATCAGCGGCGTGGTGACCGAGCTGCAAAACGCCCTGGCCTGCATCCGCCGCATCTTCGACCTGCTGGACGAAACGGATCGTCCGGCGGACAAGGCGGACGCGGCTGATCTGGCGGCCCAGGGCCATGTGACCCTGACGGACGTGAGCTTCCGCTATGTGGAGGATCGTCCGCTGATTGAGGATTTCAGCCTGCACGTGACCCCCGGCCAGCGCATTGCCATCGTCGGCCCCACCGGCTGCGGCAAGACCACGCTGATCAACCTGCTCATGCGCTTCTACGATGTGCGCGGCGGATCCATCGCCGTGGACGGCACGGATATCCGCGATATCAAGCGCGATGCGCTGCGCCGCAACATCGGCATGGTGCTGCAGGACACCTGGCTCAAGGCCGGCACCGTCCGCGAGAACATCGCCTATGGCAGGCCGGACGCGACGGAGGAGGAGATCATCGCCGCCGCGAAGGCCGCCCACGCCCACTCCTTCATCCGCCGTCTGCCTGATGGCTACGATACCGTCATCACCGAGAACGGCGGCAACCTCTCCCAGGGCCAGAAGCAGCTGCTGTGCATCGCCCGCGTGATGCTGACGCTGCCGCCCATGCTCATCCTGGATGAGGCCACCTCCTCCATCGACACCCGCACGGAGCTGCGCATCCAGTCCGCCTTTGCCCGCATGATGCAGGGCCGCACCTCCTTCATCGTGGCGCACCGCCTCTCCACCATCCGTGAGGCCGACGTGATCCTCGTGATGAAGGACGGCCACATCAT
>JBGVOA010000027.1:0-2731 GCA_045126095.1 Christensenellales bacterium
ATCAAGACCCCCATCCCGGAGGTCATTAAGCTTCTGAAGGCAAATGAACTGGATCAGGCCGGCCGCATGCTCTTTGAGAACAATCCGCTGACCACCGTCTGCTCCCTCATCTGCAACCACGAGGGGCAGTGCGAGGGCCACTGCGAGCTGGGCCGCAAGGGAACGCCTGTGCATTTTTCCGTCATCGAGAACTACATTTCCAGCACCTATGCCTCTAAGATGGTCAAGGGCCCTGCGCCCTCCAACGGCATGAAGGTCGCCATCGTCGGCTCCGGCCCCGCAGGCCTGACCATTGCTATTCTGATGGCCCGCTACGGCTATCAGGTCACCATCTTCGAGGGCAAGGACAAGATCGGCGGCATCCTGCGCTACGGCATCCCGGAATTCCGCCTGCCCAAGACCATCCTGGATGACATCCAGTACCGTCACCTGGAGCTGAAGGGCATCAAGATCCGTCCCAACACCCGCATCGGCGACGCCATTCAGGTGGACGACCTCTTCCGCGATGGCTACAAGGCTATCTTCATCGGCACCGGCGTGTGGAAGGCCAACACCCTCAAAATCAAGGGTGAATCCTTCGGCCATGTGCATTACGCCATCAACTACCTCAACAACCCGGATGTGTACAAGCTGGGCGAGAAGGTGGTTGTCATCGGCGCGGGCAACGCCGCCATGGACGTGGCCCGCACGGCCCTGCGCCACGGCAGCCGCAAGGTGACCTGCTTCTCCATCACGCAGAAGGTTGCCGCCAGCCAGTACGAGGCCAGCTACGCCAAGCTGGAGGGCGTGGAGTTCGAGTTCAACCGCAAGCCGGTCGAAATCACCGACGAGGGCGTGGTCTTCCGCAACGTCACCGAGGGCGAGGACGGCAGCATCACCGAAGTCGAGGGCACCGATACTCTCTTCCCGGCGGACTCCGTCATCATCTCCATCTCCCAGGGCCCGCAAAACACCATCACCCGCACCACCAGCGGCCTGGAGGCCAATGCCCGCGGCCTGCTGGTCGCCGACGAAAACGGCCACACCAGCCGCCCCGGCGTGTTCGCCTCCGGCGACGCGGTCAACGGCGCGCGCACGGTGGTCGAGGCCGTGGCGCATTCGAAGAAGGTGGCCGAGGCCATGCACGCGTATATCCAGAGCACCCTTCATGACCATCAATAAACGCACATAAAAGGCAATCCCTCTGCATAGCGTCGCACCATGCAGAGGGATTGTTCATCATGTCACTGCCAGATCGCCTTTTCTCCGGTAACGCGTTCGCCCCAGCTGCTGGCCCAGGCTTCAACGAAGCAGGCAGTATAGGGCACATTCCGCTCTCTGCGCATTTTGTCAAAGTAGGGGTGATTGCCCCAGATCACGGATACGATCCCCACAAAGATCATCAGCGGGCCCAGCACCAGCGACTGAATGCAGTGGCCATATTCATGCACGCGGATCAAATGCGCATTCGGCTGATCATCCGGCGGGGTGAAAATAAACAGACCAAGACTCAGTCCGCCGTGATGCTTCCACTGCGTATCAATACAGCCCCGGTACATGCGATGATTGCACTTCCTGTTGGCAATGAAAAAGCCCAGACCAATCAGGGTTTGCAGCAGTCCCCATGTGCATTGCCAGAAAATGAACAGCGCTTTTTTCATTGCTTATTCTCCTTTCACAGGCGATATTGTTTTGATACACATGATAACACACTCGATTCTTTTTTACAACGTACATTTCCCAGCAGTGCCGCAGCGCACCCCATGAAATCCGCCGAGGCCATGCATGCGTACATCCAGTCCACGCTTACAGCCGAATCACCGCAAGAAACGGCCTCCCCGCCATCACAGCAGGGAGGCCGCGCTTATTTCATTTACTGAATCACAAACAGCTTCCCGTCCGCATCCGCGTCCACGGTGAGCACATCGCCGGGCTTCACGTCTGCGGCGATGATGCGCCGGGCCACCAGCGTCTCCACCTTGCTCTGCAGGTAGCGCTTGAGCGGGCGTGCGCCGAAGGCCGGGTCGAAGCCCTGCTCGATCACCGCGTCCATGGCCGCATCGGTCAGCTCCACACGCAGCTGCTTGTCGGAAAGGCGCTTGTTCAGGCCCTGCAGCATCAGCTTCACAATGGAGCGGATCTGCTCCTGGCTCAGCGGCTTGTAGTACACGATCTCGTCGATGCGGTTGAGGAACTCCGGGCGGAAGTGCGTTTTGAGCAGCCGGTCGACAGAGGCGCGGGCAGATTCGGTGATCTCGCCGCCCTCGATGCCGTTCAGCAGGTACTCGCTGCCCAGGTTCGAGGTCATGATGAGGATGGTGTTCTTGAAGTCCACCGTGCGGCCCTGAGAATCGGTGATGCGGCCGTCGTCGAGCACCTGCAGCAGCACGTTGAACACGTCCGGATGGGCCTTTTCCACCTCGTCGAAGAGCACCACGCTGTACGGATGGCGGCGCACGGCCTCGGTCAGCTGGCCGCCCTCGTCGTAGCCGACGTAGCCGGGAGGCGCGCCGATCAGGCGGGACACGCTGAACTTCTCCATGTACTCGGACATGTCGATGCGCACCATGTTCTTCTCGTCGTCGAAGAGGGCCTGAGCCAGCGCCTTGGCCAGCTCGGTCTTGCCAACGCCCGTGGGGCCCAGGAACAGGAAGCTGCCCAGGGGGCGGTTCGGGTCCTGAATGCCGGCGCGGGAACGCAGGATGGCTTCGCTCACACGGGTGACGGCCTCATCCTGGCCGATGACGCGCTC
>JBGVOA010000028.1:0-4684 GCA_045126095.1 Christensenellales bacterium
TGCTTCCTGCCTGTGGGCCTGGCCGCCGAGGACGTGAAGCCCCCGAAGAAGCTGCCCCTGGAAAGCCGCTGCTGCTTCAACCGCTTCAGCCTGTGACCCCTGCACGCATTCCGCCACAAAGGAGATCGCTCATGGATGACCACCGCGCCGCCGCCATGGAGCACTACCTCGGCCTGACCCCGCCGGAGGTTCGCCTGTAACAAAAAACGCCCGAAACACACCCCATTTCGGGCATGCTTCGGGAATACCATTCACACTACGTTGTATTTGGGGATGCGCACCTTCTGGATCCACCCGATGATCTGGCCGGACAGCACCACCGTCAGCAGGGAATACGCCAGCTTCCCCAGCGGGATGTAGCTCACGGACAGCCCCAGCACCAGCGCATCGGTGAAGAGGTAGATCCACTGCACGCCCAGCCCCGTCAGCCGTGAAAGAGCCATGGCCAGCGCATCGTCGCCGCCGGGCGCGCCTCCCATGCGCACGCACAGGCCCGCGCCCACGCCCACGAAGACCGCCCCCGCCAGCGCCGACCACAGGGGTGACGCCACCAGCTCCGGCCACAGGGGCGCAAAGGGCTCCACCAGCGCGTAGCTCACGGAGTACCCCACGCCGCAGAGGGCGGAGTACAGCAGGAATTCCTTCCCCAGCGTCCGCCAGCCCAGCAGATAGCACAGCGCGTTGAGCGCCAGGGCCGATACCGCCGGGGAAACGCTCCAGCAGTGCTCCAGCAGCAGCGTTGCGCCCAGCACGCCGCCCTCGGTCACGTCGGCCCAGGCATGGATGCTGCTGATGCCCACTGCCTGGATGGCCGCGCCCAGCAGCGCCAGCGCCACGCGGACAGCCGTCCTCATCCGCACCCCTCCCCTCGTTTTCCTACCAATCCTACCGCGCACAGCCCATTCTGTCAAGCCCCGAAAGGAGTCCGCCGCCATGAAGAGAACCCTCCGCCAGCTTCTTTCCCTCCTGCTGACCCTCGCGCTGCTGCTTCCCGCCCAGGCAGGCGCTGACCTGAACGCAATCGGGCACATCCTGTCCGATATGCGCATGGGCGGCACCTGTCAGACGCTGCGCGGCGACGTGGAGCTGGCAGTGGTGATGGTCACCGTGGGCGACAACGGCTGGAGTTCCGTTGACTCCTCCAGCCTGCGCAACACCATCCGCAGCGCCATCACCACGCTGGAGAGCGACGCCGCTGCCTATGGCGCGCAGCTGAACATCACCCCGCGCTTCTACCGCGGCCAGGGCAGCGCGGACACCGAAGCGGAGCATTGGGCAATCGACGTGCTCTCCACCGTACCGCAGCTGGCAGAGCAGCCCCTGGCGGACTGGTTCGACACGCCGCTGCTCCTCTGCCTGAACTTTGACGGCCGCTCCTACGCCGTTCCCGGCTATGCCCGCACCTCACCGGAATACGTGGTGTACTACATGGATCACAGCCCCGATACCATCCGTCATGAGCTGCTGCACCTCTACGGCGCGGAGGACTACTACTTCCACCCGGAGCTGGAGGCCGCCGCCCGTGAGCACTTCACGAAGAGCGTGATGCTCGACGCCGCCCCCGGCGACCCGGTGGACAGCTTCACCGCCTGGCTGGTGGGCTGGACGCTCCAGCTGGACGAGAACGCCACCGCCTTCCTCCAGGCCACCGCCCACCTGACCGACAGCACGCTGGACGACGCCCGCAGCGCAAATCAACAAACCGGCACCGGCGTATTTGAGTGGGACAGCAGCACCTACTACGGCGATGTGATCGACGGCGTTCCCAACGGCGCAGGCTATATCATCTGGGACAGCGGCGAGCGCTATGTGGGCGACTGGGTCTGGAACGACATGACCGGCTACGGCACCTACATCTGGCCCGATGGCGAGTGCTATACCGGCAGCTACCAGGATGACCTCTTCCACGGCGCCGGCACCTTCTCCTGGGCCGATGGCGAAAGCTACACCGGCGCTTACGTCAGGGACGAGCGCACCGGCACAGGCACCTACACCTGGGCCGACGGAACCCGCTACACCGGCGACTTCGTCCGGGGCGAGCACACCGGTCAGGGCACCTACTCCTGGCCGGGCGGCGACCATTATACTGGTGATGTTGCCGACGGCAGCTTCACCGGCCGGGGCACCATGACCTGGGCTGATGGCGACAGCTACACCGGCGATTTCGTCGACGACCGGATGACCGGCAAGGGCACCATGTCCTGGGCTGACGGGGCCAGCTACACCGGCGATTTCGTCGACGGACAGATGGTCGGCAAGGGCACCTACACCTGGCCGGACGGCAGCTGCTACACCGGCGAATTCGCCAACGACCAGCCAACCGGCCGCGGCATGATCTCCTATGCGGACGGCTCCTTCTACATCGGCGGCGTATTCTGCGGACGGCGCAACGGCCAGGGCACGCTGTACCACACGGACGGCACCGAGCAGACCGGCGTATGGCTCTTTGACGCCTTCAAGGCCGAATAACCGCGTCATGCATCAACCGCCTCCTTCCGAACAGACTGTTTGTGGGGCGCTGACCGGCCATCCTCCGCATGCGCATGGGCAATCCGGTCGCTTCTCAGCCATCCATGATATCACTTACAATTCCTTTACCTTTTTTCACAGAAACCCTTTGCATAATGCGCATTTTCATGTATAATAGGGTGTGGAGCTTTTCGCTCCGCCAGTGTCAATAACCGACAGATGAAAGACGGAATGAGGTAGATGGTGTGACTGATTTCGTGAGCACCTGGAATGAGGAGTCCTTTCTGACCACGCCCGTGGGCCCGCTGGGCCTGATTGCCATGCGCGGCACGGAGGAAATGGCTGGCAAGGTGAACCAGTGGCTGCTGAAGTGGCGCCGGCATACGGAGGAGACCCTCCCCGGCGACATGACGACAACCCCCGGCATGAACCGCGAGGACTTCCTTGTCCGCACGAGCTGCCCCCGCTTCGGCAACGGCGAAGGCAAGGGCCTGATCAAGGACTCCGTCCGCGGTCTGGATCTGTACATCCTGTGCGACGTGGGCGCGTACAACTGCACCTATGACATGTACGGCCAGAAGGTGCCCATGTCCCCCGATGACCATTACATGGACCTCAAGCGCACCATCGCTGCCGTGGGCGGCAAGGCCAAGCGCATCACTGTCATCATGCCGATGCTCTATGGCGGCCGTCAGCATCGCCGCAGCAGCCGCGAGTCCCTGGACTGCGCCATGATGCTGCAGGAGCTGAGCCGCATGGGCGTGAACAACCTCATCACCTTTGACGCCCACGATCCCCGCGTGCAGAATGCCACCCCCGAAGGCGGCTTCGAGAACGTGATGCCCTCCTACCAGATCTTCAAGGCCCTGCTGCGCCGCCGCAAGGATCTTGTGCTGGACAAGGAGCACCTGATGATCGTCTCCCCCGATGAGGGCGCGCTGGATCGCAACATCTTCTACGCCTCCGTTCTGGGCGTGGACATGGGCATGTTCTACAAGCGCCGCGATTACACCCGCATCGTCAATGGCCGCAACCCCATCGTCGCCCACGAGTACATGGGCAACGACCTGGATGGCAAGGACGTGTTCGTCGCCGACGACATCCTGTCCTCCGGCGAGTCCATCATCGATGTGGCCCGCAACCTCAAGAAGCGCAACGCCAACCGCATCTTCGCGGCGGTCACCTTCCCGCTCTTCACCAACGGCCTGGACCTGTACAACAAGGCCTACGAAGAGGGCCTGATCGACGGCGTGATCTCCACCAACCTCACCTACCGTACCCCCGAGCTGCAGGCCGCGCCCTGGTTCATCGAGGCGGACATGTCCAAGTACATCTCCTACATCATCGCCACCCTGAATCACGATCGCTCCCTGTCCAAGCTGCTCACGCCCTATGACCGCATCCATGCCCTCATGGAGCGCTACACCAAGGAGCAGATTGAGCTGGGCGTCCGGCTGGGCTGATCAGCGTTTCCACCGCTTCGCATCGCGCGGAGCGGTTTTTCCTGTTTCCACTTCCGGAGGTATCTTCCCATGGATGACAACAAGAAGTACTCGCCCTACCATGGCTGCCTGGTGGTCTTCGCCGCCCTCATTCTCGTGCCGGTGGTCGCCTGGCTCATCTTCCGCGTTTCGCTGGACGCCTTCCAGCCCCGGTACGCCCGCATCAACCCGGAAAGCGCCAAGTGCCTGGGCTGTCTGGTGGGCAGCTTCTTCCACATTTCCTGCATCGTCGGCGGTGTGTTCCGCTCCGCCTGGCGTGCCTTCTGCTACCGCGTGAAGGAGTTCTTCGAGAACCTTCCCTGCGGCCTGGGCTTCGCCCTTGAATGCTACTGGGAGGACATGAAGCAGGATGGCGTGCTCCTCCTCCCCTACGCGGCCATCGTCATCACCTGCCTGGTGATGGCCATCCAGAGCGGCCTGTACGTCCTGTCACGGCTGTAAACAAAAGCTGCATGCACCATTGCGGATGCATGCAGCTTTTTTGTTATCAGTCCTCCCAAACGCCGGGCAGCGCCTCAATGAAGGCCGCCAGCTCCTGCGCCATTACGGCAGCCTCGCTGCCGCGGATGTGGCCTGGCGTGCCGCAGCCATTCTTCGTGTAGAGGAAGTGGTGGACGCGCTCGTCCGTCTGCCGCATATCACAGCAGACCTCGTCAATAGCCTTGTCCCAGTTCTCATGGTGGCCGAGGATGGTCGTCGTGCAGACGATGTGC
>JBGVOA010000029.1:0-2565 GCA_045126095.1 Christensenellales bacterium
TCGTTGAGCGCGTAATGGTCCACAAGCAGGGGCAGGCCCTGGACGGCACACCCCTGACGAATACGCCATTCCGTCTTCTACCCTGGCAGGTGTTCATCATCTACAACCTGCTGGGGTTTTACTATAAGGGCAGGCGGGAACGCCGCTATAAAGAGGCGTTCATCTACATCCCGAGGAAGAACGGGAAGACCATGTTCGCGGCGGCGTTGGCCTTCGGCATCGCGCTGCTGGAAAGGCGAAGCGGGGTAAAAATCTACATCGTGGCCGCATCGCTGAAGCAGGCCTGCGAGAGCTTTGAGGATATCCTGTACACCATCCGCTATCGGGGGATGACAGGGGATTTCAAGATCCGCAACAACAACGCGGAGCACTCGCTGCACTGCGACTTCTACGACGAAGATGGCCTGCCCTGCGGCTTCATACACATCGAGGCCCTGGCAAGCAACCCGGACGCCCAGGATTCCTTCAATGCGCCGGTGTCCATCGCCGACGAAATACAGGCATTCAAGCGGGCCAGCCAATACAACCGCTTCAAGGAAGCAGGGAAGGCCTATACCAACAAGCTGATGCTGGGCATCACGACGGCGGGCGACAACATCAACAGCTTCTGCTATCGCCGGGTGCAGTACGGTGTGAAGGTCGTGAATGGACAGGTGAAGGATGACAGCCTGTTCGTTTTCATCTCCAGGGCGGATCAGGACGAAAAGGGGAACGTGGACTACACGAACCCGATCCAGCATGAGAAGGCGAATCCATCCTACGGCGTGACGATCCGGCCCGCGGACATGATGCAGGAGGCGTTGCAGGCCCAGAACGACCCGCAGCAGCGCAAGGATTTCCTGTCGCGGTCCCTGAACATCTACACCACGGCCCTGAACGCCTACTTCGACCTGTCGAAATTCAAGCAGAGCGACGCGAAGTACCAGTGGACGCTGGAAGAACTGGCCCGGCTGCCGGTGCGATGGTACGGGGGCGCGGACCTTTCGAGGCTGCACGATCTGACCGCCGCCGCCCTTTACGGGCATTACAAGGGCGTGGACATCTGTATCACCCACGGCTTTTTCCCGAGGACCGAGGCGGCGCGGAAGGCCGACGAAGATGACATCCCCCTGTTCGGCTGGGAGGATGACGGTTGGCTGACCATCTGCAACAGCCCGACGGTGAACCACGCGGACATCGTGCAATGGTTCGTGGACATGCGGGCAAAGGGCTTTAAGATCGCCGCCGTGGGCCACGACCGCAAGTTTGCGGGAGAGGAATACATACCGCTGATGCAGCGGCACGGCTTCAAGATCGTGGACCAGCCGCAGCTTTTCGTGGTAAAAAGCAAGGGCTTCCGGCACATCGAAAAGGCCGCCAACGACGGGACCCTGTACTACCTGCACTCGGAGGCCTATGAATACTGCGTGTCCAACGTCCACGCGGTGGAAAAGACCGACGATATGATTCGATACGACAAGGACCCGGCGGAGCCGAAACACCGCATCGACCTGTTCGACGCTTCCGTGTTCGCGTGCATCCGCTACATGGAGGAAACGGCGCGCGGCAACCGGGCGCGCGACTGGTGGGGAGAGTGAGATTACGTATGAATATTTTTGAGCGCCTGCGCGGCGGCATCAAAAAGCGGGACGCGACCCCCGCCAACAGCATCGCCCTGTGGTTGAAGGATGGGGACATCTGCGCGGCGGGATATACCCGGCTGAGCGACTGTCCGGAGATCGTGACGGCGTGCCTGCGCATCGCAGAGCTGATCGGCAGCATGACCATCTACCTGATGAGCAACACCGACCAGGGCGACGTTCGCATTATTAACGAGCTGTCGCGGACCATCGACATCGCGCCCAACGGGAACATGACCCGCAGCCAGTGGATGACGGCCATTATGATGAACCTGCTGCTGTATGGCAGCGGGAATAGCGTTGTGGTTCCACACACCTATGAGGGCCTGCTGCGCAGCATGGAGCCGATCAGCGCATCGCGTGTGACCTTTCAGCCTGTCGGGCAGAGCTACCGCGATTATCGGGTGCAGATCGACGGCACGGACAGAGACCCGGCCAGCGTGATGCACTTCACCTACAACCCCGATCCGACCTATCCGTGGAAGGGCCGTGGAGTGACGGTAGCCCTGCGGGACATCGCCAACAACCTGAAGCAGGCACAGAAGACCGAGAACGCATTCATGGCTTCGGAGTGGAAACCTTCGATCATCGTGAAGGTGGACGCGCTGACCGAGGAGTTCAGCAGCCCCGAGGGCCGGCAGAAGCTGCTGGAGAGCTACGTGAAGCCCTCCCGGAACGGCGAGCCGTGGCTGATCCCCGCGGAGCAGTTCCAGGTGGAACAGGTCAGGCCGCTGTCCCTTGCCGATCTGGCGATTAAGGACACGGTGGAGCTGGATAAGCGGACGGTAGCCGCCGTGCTGGGCGTGCCGCCGTTTCTGTTGGGTGTCGGTGATTACAGTCAGAGCCAGTGGAACAACTTCGTGCAGACGACCATTCGGGCCATCGCGCAGAACATCCAGCAGGAAATGACCCGCGTGTTGATTACCAGCCCGAAGTGGTATCTGAT